>NZ_JBEXSI010000086.1:0-19619 GCF_040613515.1 Streptomyces sp. NPDC006261 | reverse complement strand
CGGCACAGCAGCACGATCGGGTAGTTCGCCTTCTCCGCATGGATCAACCGGTACAGCCCGGTCACCGGTCGCTCTCCTTCGCGAAGAAGGCCGTCTTAGATTCAACCGGTCAGAGGGTCACACCGGCGATGACATGGGCTCGTGTCTGTTCTACCTCGTGCTCGTTAGGCCGTTCGGTCACGGTCGGTCCAGGTCTACGGGGGGAGGCGGGCGTGGAGGTTAAGGATGTGCACCATGCCTACCGGCGGCGCACGGTTCTGCAAGGCGTTGATCTGCGGCTGCGGGCCGGGACGCTGTGCGGGATCGTCGGGGAGAACGGCGCCGGCAAATCCACCCTGCTGAAGATCCTTTCTGGTGAGTTGCGGCCCACGCGCGGCTCTGTCCGTCATGGCGGCCGGTTCGGGTACTGCCCGCAGCACGTGGTCCTCAATGACGCGCTGACCGTCCGGCAGCACCTGACGTTCTTCCAGACGGCCTACCGTCTGCCCGATGTGCGGTATGCGGAGGAGGTCATGGAGGTGCTGGGCTTCACCGGGTACGCCGATGAGCGGGCCGGGGTACTCAGCGGCGGCACGCGGCAGAAGCTGAACGTGACGCTGGCGCTCATGCACGATCCGCAGGTGCTGTTGCTGGACGAGCCGTATCAGGGCTTCGACTGGGACACCTACCAGCGGTTCTGGGACCTGGCCGTGCGGCTGCGGGACACGGGACGCTCGGTCCTGGTCGTTTCCCATCTGGCATACGACACCGAACGCCTGGACGAGCTGTGGCGCCTGGACAGCGGGATGCTGCGTGCGGACCAGGCAGGGGCCGCTGCATGAGGTTCCACCTGACCCGCTTCGCGGTCGCCACCCGGTTCACGCTCCTCGAGCACGGCCGCAACCGGTTCGCCATGATCCTGGTAATCCTGTTCGTCCCGGTGTGGACGACCCTGGCGTACTTGGCGATGCCCGACACCCCGGCCCGAATGCAGCTACACGCCACCGGGGAAGCGCTGGCCCCGCACGGCAACGAACTGACCTCGATCAGCGGTGCCCTCAACGCCGTCACCCTGATCACCGGCTTCATGATGTTCGCCGCCACGTTCTCCGGCAGCGGCTTCGACCGCCGGCTGGCCATGGCCGGCTACCCCCGTGCCCACCTGATCCTGGCCAAGGTCACCGCCCTGGCTCTGGTCTCGGCGGCAGTCGCCGCCTACGCCACCGCCATTACCTGCCTGGCCTGGACACCCCGCCAGCCCCTCCTGCTCGCCGCCGCTCTATTCTGCGCCGGACTGACCTACGGCGCCCTCGGCGTCGGCTTCGGGTCGCTGCTGCGCCGAGAAATCGAGGGGATGTTCGCCATCGTGATGACCAGCATCATCGACCTGGCGCTGCAGAATCCCATCATGAGCTCCGGGGCCGACAACCCGGTCGTGCGCTACCTGCCCTCGTATGGGGCCATGCAGGCCAGCACGGCGGCCGGATTCTCCACCAACCCGGTCCCCGGGCATCTGGCCATCCAGCTCACCTGGTTTGCCGGTGCCGCCCTTCTCGCCCTGCTGGGCTTCCGTCGCAGCACCCGCAATTGCCTACCGTCGAGCGCCCCCACCTCACCGCCGCCAGGGCCTGAAAGCAGCAAGGGCGGCCTTCCCACGCCGCGCCAAGCTGCCACGCCATCGGCGGCGTCTGACACGGAAGCACACTGAGGTCCCGACTCCCCGACATGCGCGCCATTACGAAGCCCACCACGGCAGACCTTGATGCCGCCCTGCCCGCACAGCGAGGGCGGCCCGCCCGCCGCCCGCCAACCGGTGAAGACATGTCCCTACGGGCCGCGTACCGGAACTGCCGGCACACCACACGCGTACACGATCCCGGGATCTACGCTCTCATCCAGCTGATGCCCACCGTGCTGCGCCCGCCCTGCTGGGCGCTGTGGGCGGCAGCGAGCGTTTTGGATGATCTGGCCGACCAGCGAGATGCGGAGCAGGCCGAACGTACGGCCCGCGTCGAAGCGTGGACCCAAGCCCTGCAACGCGACCTGACGGTTGGCACCAGCACAGATCCAATCCGTCACGCCCTGGTGGACACCGCGCTGCGATGGCGTCTGGACTTGTCCAGCCTGCAAGGTGCCGTGACCAGCACACTCGACGACGTCCATGACCGGCGCTTCGCCGACTGGGCCGAGTGGCGTGCCTGGTGCGAGGCACTGGTGCCCTGGGTCGACCAGGTACGGCACCTGTTCGAACAGGCTGGAGCGCCGATGACGCTCAGGCTGGACCGGCAAGAGGACTACAAGCGGTTCATCGACGGCGCCCAGCTCACCGACATCCTCACCGACCTGGGTGCCGACCTCGACCAGGGCCTTCTGCTCATTCCGCAGGAGGCTCTGGATGCCTACCCCGGTGCGGAAGACGACCTGCGGCGGGGGCGTTGGAGCCTCGCTTCAGCGGCTTTGATCCGGGAGTTGACGGCTCTGGCCCGCCAGTGGCTGACCCGGCCCGCGATGACGACAGGCATGCACCCGGGCGCTGCCACCGTGCTCAACACGGCCGCTTGCCTGATGCGCGCCCAACTCGACGCCGTCGACGGGGCCGGCCCCACTCTGCTGAAGCGTGCCCCGCGTCCCTCCCTCGTTGCTCGCACCCGCATCCTCGCTCCTGCCCGCCTTCGCTCGGGCCTGGCGTGGAGCCTGACGCCCCTGACCGTGCCCGAAGCGCGACGACCCACGGTGACCACGAGCGATCCCAGCCGGGCAGCCGAAGCAGACACCTCCCTCCGGCCCCCGCCACCGCACCCAAGCGGCGCCCTGCCCCCGCACATCACCGTCGGCCAGATGCCCGCGCACGTGGCGGTCATCATGGACGGCAACGGCCGCTGGGCCCAGCAGCACGGTCTGTGCCGCCCGGAGGGGCACCGCTCCGGCACCGCCGCGGTCCACGAGATGGTCTACGGCGCCTTGGACATCGGCCTGCGCCACCTGACCCTGTATGCGTTCCCCACCGAGAACTGGAAGCGCGACACCGAGGAGATCACCACCATCCTGGAAGCGATCCGGCGCGACCTCGACGACGGCCCTCTCCGCGACCTCGACGTACGCCAGCGCTGGTTGGGTCGCCCCGACAAGTTGCCCCAGGAGCTCGTGCAGGCTCTCCGGCGTGAGGAGCGCCGCACTCGCACCCGCACCGGACTGATCCTGACGGTGTGCATCAACTACGGCGGCCGCGACGAGATTACCCGGACCGCCGCAGCCCTCGCCCAGGCAGCCCACACAGGCGACATCGATCCCCACTTCATCGGCGAGGACGACTTCGCCCGCCACTTGCCTTACCCCGATATGCCGGACGTCGACCTGCTGTGGCGCACCGGCAACGAACAGCGCACCTCCAATTTCCTGCCCTGGCACGCCACCTACGCCGAGTTGCACTTCACCCCCGACTACTGGCCCGACGTCGACCGGCGTGACCTGTGGCAGGCCATTACCGAGTACAGCCGACGCCAACGCCGCCACGGCGCCGCCCCTCTCGTTTCCCCCCCCGAACACCACCGACCGCCCCGCCAAATCCGATGTGACTGTCGGAGCTGCCCCCCGGTAGTTGGCCGGAGCGGCGCAATCACTTCGCTGAGTAGCCACAGAGCAACATCAGGGTCGTTTGCCAACCAACGTGCTATTGCCAACTGTGTTGCGTCGTCACATCCACAGGTCCGCCAATCAGGGCTCGTCAATCGCAGAACTTATGCACAGGCCAACGCTTTTACGGTCGGTGTCCGCTTCCGGGTGTGAGGTGCCGGGACGCAGACCGAAAAGGCACGGCCATGGCACGGACGAAGTTCGACAAGCACGTGGACGAGTCCGCCGACACTCTCGCGCGCGCGGGATCGCCCGGATCCTGGCCGGCCGGGACCTGGACGGGGTCCGCCGTACGGACGCGACGTTCTGGCGCTCAGGCACCCAGGTCTGCCGAAAGTGAGGGCTAAGCACCGCCGCCTGGCCCGCGACTACGAAACCCTGCCCACCCGCGCCGAAGCCGTCATCCACATTGCCATGACCGACCTCATGGCCCGCCGCCTCACCAACGAGAACTGATCTGCTACTCCCGTACGGGCCGGATCGTCACCGCCCACTGGATGGATCTCGCCGTCCCCGCGATGCAGCTGCCCCGCGGGGACCACGCTGGACCGGGAGGCGGTCATCTGGCGCGGCGACCGGATCGATTTCGGGGGGCGCCAGGCTCGCGCCGCGTCCTCGCCGGCCCGGGCCCGCGCCTTGGCCGCCCGTCTCCCGGCCTCCTTCGTCGCGTTCGACGTCCTGGCCCACCTTGAGCACGGCGGCGGCACACTGGCCGCCCGCCCGTAACACCGAGCGCCGCGCGGTCCTGGTCGAGGTCCTGGCCGACGTCGGTCCTCCGCTCCAGGCGGTCCTGGCCACCTCTGACCGGAGCACCGCCCCTGAATGGTACGAGGCGCTCCAGCCGCAGGGCGTCGAAGGGATCGTCTGCAATTCCCTGTTGCATCGGCGTGCTGAAGCCGCTCTGACAGGGTGGCGCAATGAGTAAGGGACGTGTGTTCCGGGTCCCCAAGCCGACGCCGACCACTCCACCGTGCGTACCCGTGCTGGCGGGATGGATGGACCTTGCGGAGCGCGAAGCGTCACTCGGCGACCTGGCGGACGCGTCCCCGGTGATCCAGTGGACGCCCCGCCGGCGATCTAGGGGGTGGACCCGGTGTGCTCCCGCACAGTGGCCGCCTCGCTCGCCGTCGTCCCGGCTCCCGGCTCGGCGCTTTTCTGCGCGAACCTGCGCCGGCCAGGCAGGATGGCGAGGACGATGAGTGTTCCGGCGGCCATGATGATCCCGCCGATGAGGCTGGTCTGGGCGACTCCGTGGGCGAATGCCTGGTGGACGGCGTCCACGGCGGCCTGGGCCTGCTGGGGTCCGGCGGAGGGATCCTGTGCGACCCGCTCCGCGACGGCCAGGCCGGCGCCGACCGAGTCCTTGGCGGTCTCCATCGCCTCCGCCGGGAGCCGGTTGCCTACCAGGTCGGTCAGCTCGTCCCGGTAGGCCGTGCCCAGCAGCGAGCCCAGCACCGCGATGCCCAGCGCCCCGCCCAGCTCCAGCGCGGTGTCGTTGACACCGCCGCCGACGCCCAGCTCGGACTCGGGGAAGAAGCCCATGATCGTGTCGGTCGCCGGGGAGATGGCCAGTCCGAGCGCGAGGCCCAGCATCATCAGCGGCGCCAGGAAGTCCCCGTACGTCGACCCCTTGTCGATCTGGGTGAGCAGGAACATGCCCGCCGTGCCGATAACCATGCCGGTCACGGCCATCGCCCTCACCCCCAGCTTCGGGGCGAGCACCCCAGTCACCGCGGACCCGAGGAACACCGCACCGCCCAGCGGCAGCAGCCGTACACCCGCGTCCAGGGCGCCGTAGCCGAGGACGAACTGCAGGAACTGCGTCGCGTAGTAGATCACGGCGAACATACCGAAGAAGAAGAACATCACCGCGAGCATCGAGCCGCTGAAGGGCCGCAGCGCGAACCTTCGGACGTCCAGCATCGGGTGCGGGTGCCGCAGCTCCCAGGCGATGAAGGCGACCAGACCGACACCGGCGACCACGGCGCCGGCGACGGGGCCGGTGCCCCAGCCGGAGTGCGGGCCCTCGATGGCGGCGTAAATCAGGGAGCCGACGGTGACGATCGACAGCAGACCACCGACGTAGTCGATCCGGTCCATGCCCTCCGCCTTGGACGGCGGTACCAGGACGAGCGCGCCGAACACGGCGACGACGGCGATCGGCACGTTGATCAGGAAGGTCGAACCCCAGGCGTGGTCCTCAAGCAGCCAGCCGGAGACCAGCGGGCCGACGGCTACCGCCAGCCCGGAGGTCGCGGCCCAGGCGGTGATGGCCTTGGCCCGCTCGCTCCGGGGGAAGGTCGCGACCAGCAGGGACAGCGTGGCCGGCATCACGACTGCTGCACCGACACCCATGATCGCGCGGGCCACGATGACCAGTGAGGTCGCGTCGACCATGCTCCCCATCACCGAACCGCCGGCGAAGATCAGCAGACCCAGCACCAGCGCGCCGCGCCGGCTGTACTTGTCGCCGATCGCGCCCAGCACCAGCATCAGCGCCGCGTACGGAACGGTGTAGGAGTCGACGACCCACTGCAGATCACTGCTGCTCAGGTCCAGGTCGGTGGTCATGTGGGGGGCGGCGACGATCAGCGACGTGTTCGCCATCACCGTGATCAGCAGGCTCAGGCAAAGCACGAGCAGCGCCCACCAGCGCCGCGCGTAAGGCCCGGTCATTTTCTCCACGGGAGTAAGTGCAAGGAAGGGCATCAGTAGCTCCTGAGAGGGACTGGGCGGGCGAGCGCAATCATGTAATTGCCCGTGAGGGAGCGGGCGGCGGGCTGAGATCTTCGGGCTTCGAGATCACCCTGTGGCCCCTTGCGGGCTTCCCTCGGCGATCTTCTGGAGGGCCGCGTCGGTGTCCGCGATGGCCAGCATCCTGTTGATGTCGGCGCCGGCCAGTGCGCCGGCCGCTGCGGAGGCCCCGACCTGGGCGACCAGATCGGTGGCGTTGCCGGCCACCCACACGCCCGGCACCTCGGTGGTGCCGGCCATACCGGAGGCGAATCCGCGGCCCGTCAGCAGGTCCCGCACCGGCAGGCCCAGCCCTTCCAGACCCTGGGTGCGGGCCTGCATCGGCGCGGCGACCGCGACGACGCGGCGGGCCACGACCTGGCCGTCGTCCAGGCGCACCCCGGCGAGGGCACCGTCCTCGTCGTTGACGACCTCGGTGACCGGGGTGTCGATGACGCGGATGCCGCGGGCGGCGAAGCGGGCGCGACTGTCCTCGTCCAGGTCAGTGCCGTGGGTGAAGTAGGTCAGTTCCTCGGTCAGCTGACGGAACAAAAACGCGTGGCCGATGGAGGCCGGGCCGGTGGCGAGGATGCCGATGGGCTCATCGCGCACCTCCCAGCCGTGGCAGTACGGGCAGTGCACCACACTGTGCCCCCAGTGCTCGGCGAGCCCGGGCACCTGTGGCAGCACATCTGTGAGGCCGGTGGCCACCAGAATGCGGCGAGCGGTGATGCTGTGGCCGTCGGCCAGGGTGACGGTGAACCGCAGGTCCCCGTCCGCCGACGGGGCGGCAGACTCGGCCGAGACCACCTCGCCGAACACGACGCGTCCGCCGTACTGGCGCACCTGCTCCCGGCCCCGTCGAAGGATCTCGGACGGCGGGGTGCCGTCCAGGGCGAGCAGGCCGTGTACGGCCTGCGCGGGCGCGTTGCGCGGGGAGCCGCTGTCGATCGCGACGACCGAGCGGCGGGAGCGGGCGAGGATCAGCGCACCGTTCAGCCCCGCGGCGCCCCCGCCGATCACCACCGCGTCGACGGTCCCCTCGTCCAGTGCGTCGCTCACGTACGGAGGAGCCGTCACGGCCATGGCCTCCTGCGTTTCCTTGTCAGTCATGGTTGGGTCAACCCTTCGAGTTCTAGGTGGTTGGAGGGGGCAACTGTTCAGAAAGCCGAGGACGTGGTCGGCGACCGTCTTGGGCTGTTCGAGGAGGTGCAGGAAGTACCCCGCGCCGGGGCATTCGATCCGGGCCTTGCCGGCCTGTAAGGCGTCGCGACGCCGGGCGGCGCGGAGGAGCTCGCAGGCATGGGTTGCTCTCGATCGCGCCAGGTGTGCACGCAGCCTGTCCGGTGAGCTCAGGACGGTTGTGTACTGAATAGTCAGAAACCTAGGCGGTTCTGTACTGAGTTGTCAAGTATTGACAGGTCGACCCTCGCCCACCATGCCGATGCCCGGAATGCCGAGTTCAGGCTTGCTGGTGATCATGGGCTCGGCCAGCAGCAATGCGCCGATCAGGGCGGGGGCCGCGAAGGCGGCATTCACGTACATCACTCACCGCCACGACGCCTATTCGGTGAACATGCCGGCGGGCGGCAGCCCGAACCGCTCGATAATTTCGGGCCCGTAGATGCCGGCGAAGTCCTCGCCGAGGCGAGCAGCGGAAGGGCGCAGTGCCACGCTCCGTTCGAGACTCGGCGTGGACCAGGTAGGGGTCGGTTTGATGCAGGCGCCGGGCGTACCGCAGGGTCAGCCGGCCAGGCGGTTGACCCTGCGGATTTGCCTGTCGAAGGCGCGCGAGGGCACGATCCGGCGCAGGACGCTGACGCGTTTGGCCGTCGAGCCGGCGGTGTACCGGAGCTTGGGCTTGGAATCGGTGGCGGCCGCGACGATCACCTTCGCGACAACGTCCGGGCCGTCGGCGTTGCGCACGGCCGTGGCCAGCACGTCTCGGGAGACCTCCCGCTGCGCGGCATAGGCCGGCAGGGGCGCGTCGGGCGCCATGCTGCTCGCCTCGAATCCCGTGCTTGTGTAGGCCGGCTCGACCAGCAGCATCCGGACGCCGTGCTCTCGAAGCTCGTGGTCGACGGACTCGGAATAGCCCTCGACCGCATGCTTGGTGGCGGCATAGGTGGCCATGAAGGGGGCTGGGATCAGACCCAGTACCGAGGAGACGTTGACCACGCGGCCACTGCCCTGGGCGCGCATGTGGGGCATCACTGCGTTTGTCATCCGGATCAGACCGAAGACGTTGATGTCGAAGACCTTCCTGGTCTGGTTGATCGAGCTCTCCTCGCCGGCGCCGACCGCGCCCACGCCTGCGTTGTTGACCAGGACGTCGATCCGACCGAACCGCTCGATCACCTCCCCGACCAGCGAGCGGACCGACTCGTCGCTGGCCACGTCGAGATCGAGGAACGTCACCCCGGCGAGCGGCTCCGCGTTCGCCGCGTTGCGGCTCGTGCCGACCACCGCGAAGCCGGCGCCCACGAGGGCGAGCGCTGCTGCCCGCCCGATGCCGGAGGAGGCGCCTGTCACGAGGGCCACTGGGGGAGCTGTTCGCATGTTGGTTCCTTCGGTTGTGGGCATGATTTTGCCGTGCGCAGTGCGGAGTCGCCTGCGCTCAGGCCGACACGGTCTGCACCGGTCCTGCACGCCCGGGCCAATCCTGTCCGGCGAGCTCAGGACGGTTATGTACTGAACAGTCAGAAATCTAGGCGGTTCTGTACTGGGTTGTCAAGAACGGCGGGTCGGCCGTACCTTTGGTGTATGGCGAGACCACGAAGCTTCGACCGCGACCACGTCCTCCATGCCGCCGAGCGGCAGTTCCGCACCTCGGGCTACAACGGCACGAGCGTCGACGACATCAGCGCCGCCACCGGCCTGGGCCGCGGCAGCCTCTATGCCGCGTTCGACGGCAAGCACGGCGTGCTGCTGCAGGCGATGGCCGGGTACTCCGCCAGGCTGGGGCAGTTTGCGCCGGAGGCGCTCGCCGGACCGGACGAGGGTGCCTTGGAACGACTGCGCGGGTTCTTGCTCCGCGCCGTCGACGGGGTGCCACTCGCCGCCGACGTACCCCCCGCCCCTGACCGGGCGGCGGCGGCCTGCTTCGCCGCCAAGATGGCCCTGGAGATCGGCGCCTCCGACTCCGAGGTGGAACGCCTGGCCAACGACTGCTTCTCCGTGGTCGCGACGGCGGTGGCCGAGTGTGTGCGAGCGGCGCAGCGCAGCGGCGACATCGACCCCGACGCGGATCCCGACGACCTTGCGTACCTTCTGCTGACCATTGTCCGGGGGATCGATGTCGTAGGCGCCTCCGGCCACAGCCCCGCCCGCCTGACCTCGATTGCGGAGAGCGCGTTCGCATTGTTGCCTCGCCCGCGCCACCGCTGAGAAGGGCACGGCCGGCCTCGTTACGCAGGCCATCTGCTGCGGTTGGCCCGCTTCGACGCCGGAAAGGCGCGGCCCGTAGGTCTACTCGCCGCCGTGACCTCGTGTGTTGGCGCGTGCTGTGGTGTTCCGGGGATATGCGGGGTGGGCATTGCTCGGCGCTTCGACCGTGCTCTGCGCCGGTCTCGTCTTCTGGCGGCACGCCCCCAGTGCAGCGCCCCACGGCGACAGCCCCCCGTCGGCGTCGACGAGGTCGGCGAGGATCCGGTAGTGCGTTGCCAGTTCAGTGGCCAGGGGCAGTTCCAGTCCTCATCGATCGCCGCCAGCTGCTCCGCGCGCCGTACCGCCGCCCGGTCCGGGTCCTTGCCCAGGCCGCCCTTGCGGCGGAGGTTGGCCATGTACTGCCCGATCGGCACCTGGCCTCCGGCTTCGGCTCTCGCCCCACATGGCGTCCTGCCTCGGTGCGAGGTGTCCGGTGGCCTGCCGGTAGGAGCGGAGCGCGGCGAGCTTGTTCTCCCACGTTTCCTCGCCCGGCTCCCACACCATTCCGGCTTCCGGCGCGTCCAGGAGTGTCTTGTGCCCCTCCTCCAGCTCACCCGCCCGCAGGGCTTTTCGCTGTTGATGGACCCATCGGCCAAACGGAAAGTCCTTGGTTCCGCCGACCTCGACGTCGACGTCGGCGGAACGGCGTGGACGCCGGTGTTCCCGTTCTCCGCCCGCCACCGGATGGCTCATCGCCGCCGTTCTCCCGCTCGCTGCTGTGGTTGGCACGGGATCCGGAGTTACTCATCGGTCACCCGGTCTGCACAGAGTCCGAGTCTGTGATCCAGCGCCCTTCGGCGGAGTCGTACACGTACGTCGGCCTCCCCCTGGTCCCGCTCGTGCGGAACGGCTTCCCGCCGTCCGTGATCCGCACCGTCCCGGTACGGCCCCCGGCGCTCCACTCCAGCTCCAGGTACCAGCGGCAGTCGCAGTTCGCCGTCCGCGCGGAGACCAGCAGCTCCTCGGGGTCGGAGGAGGTGACCTTGTACGGGAAGGAGACGGCCGGGATCTTCCGGACCTCGGCGCCGGAGGCGTCAAGGCCGTCGACGGGCCGCGCGAGCGGGCGCGGCCGGTCGAGGTCCACGGCGAAGTGGCGCGGGGTGACGGCGCCGCCACAGCCGTTGTCCATCCGGTACGCGTTCCACGGCAGCGGCGCGGCGCTGTCGACCAGGCGCACGTGCAGGGCATGGAGGACGACGGCGTCGGACTGCGACCGGCCCTGGACCGTGATCCGCACCAGCGCCTCCCCGCCGTGCACGGCACCGTGCGTCCCGGCCCACGCCCCGGAGTCGGCCGCGACCGGCGGCGGGGCGACCGCGCGGGGGGCCCGGTCCACGAGGTAGGTGTGCCCGCAGCCGCCCTCCCAGAGCTGGGAACCGATGCTCCAGGTGAAGGGGAGGGGGGCCGCGGTCCGCCCCGGAGCGGTGGAAGCGGGAGCGGGGGCGGAAGCCGTACGGGAGGGGTGGCCGAGCAGGGCGGCGGCGAGGGCGAGCATGACGAGGGCGACGGCGGCGGCGACGAGTAGGGGAGCGGGGGCGCCACGAAGGGGGCGGGCGCGGGGCGCCTCCGGCGCGGTCGGGTCCGGGGCGGGGCCGGGGCCCGGTTCCGGCGCGGACGGTTCCGGGTTCGATTCCGGCGTGGCCGACACGGCCGGCACTGGCGTGGGCGCGGGCGAGGCCGCTCGGCGGCGGGCGCGGTCCGCCTCCGTCCAGGCCGCCTCCAGGGCCCGCCGTTCCTCCTCCTCCGCCCCGCACAGCAGGGCGAGGCGGTCGGCCACGGCGAACTCCTCCGGGACGGACGCGCCCGAGCAGTAGCGGTGGAGGGTGGACGCGCTGACGCTCAGCCGCCGGCCCAGCGCCTCGTAACTCCTCCCGTCCCGCGCCTTCAGCGAGCGCACGAGCCCCGCGAACTCCTCGACGGCGGCGTCCTTCGGCATTCCATCCCCCTCGACCCTGCGTCCCATCCTTCACGTCCTTGCACGTCAGCGGGGGTGGAATGGTTCCGGGACGGCTGGTGGGCGCGTGATCGTTGCAGCCGGCGGGCGCCGGCCCCACGCTGGTTGAGCACTGACCGAACGAACGACCCGACGGGGGATCCACCACCATGAACAAGCTCCGCACCGCACTCGCTACCGCAGCCGCTGCCGCACTGGGCCTCGCGGCCCTCGCCACAGCCCCTGCGCAGGCCGCTGCCCAGCCCGCCTTCCTCGCCGCCTCCCAGATGCCGCCGTCGTCGACGCCGTGGACCGCCACCCAGGTCTTCACCGGCGTCCCGGAGAACGGCGGCGTCCTCTGCGCCCCGTACAAGATCCCGGCGCAGAACACCCGCTACCGCGAGTTCAGCACCGAGCTCGACACCAACGGCGTCCAGGTCACCACCGTCGCCCGTACCGAGGCCGACGCCGTGAAGCTGGTCGACACCCTCCGCGGGGCCCTCGCCGGCTGCGGCTCCCTGCTGGAGCAGCAGAACCCGGGCCTGCAGGCCGTCAGCGCCTCCCACGGCAAGCTCGCCGTCGAGGAGGGCGCCTGGGTTTACAGCCTGGACACCGCCGACCCGCAGATCGGCATCTCCGACATCCACCTGTTCTCCGTCGGCCGCGACGGCCGCACCGTCACCCTCGTCCGCTGGGGCCAGATGGGCGACCTCGAGGACGCCCCGCTGACCGCCTTCCGCAACACGACGAAGACCGCCGTCAACAAGCTCCACTGACCCGGGGGCTCCCCCGGGGCTGACCACAGCTCGACAGCGGCGCGGCCGGAACACGGGCGCGCCGCTGTCGAGCCCACCTGCTCCGCCGGCGGCGGAGAGGGTGTGAGTGGCTGCGTTGGTGGCATTGGGTGGGTGTCAACGGATCAGGGCGCTGGGTGCCTGGTCACGGGGTTGGTTGCGGGCAGGTTCGCTGTCACGAGGTGACCAAGCGGCTGCTGTCTTCCGCCTGGCATGCGGTTGACCGGCTGCCGTGGGAGCGCCTGCCCACAGAAGGCTAACGCGCCGAACGGGCCGAGCTCTCCGGCCGCTACGGCGCCCCCGGCCGGGGAGCGCCACGGGCAGCCCGGTCTCAGCCGCCACCCGAGTTAGCCGAGGCCGAACCTCCGGAGAACCAGGCCGAGTTGGACCGCGGTTCTTCGCGCGTGCTGCGCTCGGTGCGCAGCTCCACCACGACCGCAGCCGGGGCGAGGAGGACCTCCAGCGCGTAGGCGAGCCGCTGCGGGTCGCCGCCGAACGGGAGCGGGGCGAGCCGCTCCCGGCCGCCCCGCAGGACGAGTTCCAGCGCGAGCGTGGAGAGGGCCGGTTTGCGGTCCCCCTCGTACGGCTCCACCACCGTGTGTGTCAGCCGCACCTCGTGCAGGGTGTCGACGGGCAACCAATCGTCCGGCCCGGCGGACCGGACCAGGCGCAGGGACGCGGGCACCCCGGCCGGCGCGAACTCCACCCGCAGGATGTCCCGGGCCTGGGAAAAGGCCAGCGCCAGCCAGCCGAGCAGGTACTCCAGCCCGGCGATCACCCCCACCACCACGAACACCGTCGACGCCCGCGCCCCAGCCAGCGCCATGTAGAAGGCGACGAGCAGGGTCGGCACGCCCAGAGCGAGCGGAGTGAGCAGCGCCGACCGCGCCGAGGTCAGCGAGTTCCACACCGGCCCGGTCGGGCCGGCGCGCAGGACAAGATCCGTCGAGTCGGGGCCTTGTCTCAACAAGGGGTCGGTGGCCATGCCTCCAGCGTAGGACCGGTCCGCAAGAGCGCCTCGACCCTATTCGGCCGTTGCGGCACGGCTTCGCGAATCCTGTCGACTCCGATGTGGCTTTGTCCACGAGAACCGACAGCAAATGTCCACCACTTCGGGAGGCACCACTGCCTGGTGCTGTTCGAACGCGCAGATCCGGAGCGTGAGCACCGGCGTGGTCTGGCAATGGGCTAGAAGAGACCGGCTTGCATGTGGCGCGTGAGGTTGTCGAGGATCTCGCGCAGCCACGGGCTGCGGACCGCTGGCAATCGAACCAGGGCGTGCTGGAAGGTTCCCGGGTCCGCTCGGAACAGGTGGTGGGGGCGCGGCGGGGTCGGGTCGTCGCGCAGTACGCCGTCGGGCATGGTTCCCGAGGTGGGGAGGTGGAGGTGTGGTTCGGGGAAGGCCATCCACATCCATATCCCGAACGGCAGTGGCACCGGGCGTGCAGACGCGTCCGGTCCAGCCGGGCTCCAGAGTTCCCCCGTCTGCGGGTGGGTCGGCACGAGAATCATGTCGGCGTCCGGGCCGGGGGCGGACAGCCCCGGACCGGCTAGGACGGCGCGTCGCGCTGGCTGGTCCGCGGGCAGCAGGGCATCGAGGGCGCGTTGGAACACTTCCGTGATCAGGCCGGGCGGGACCGTCACCGGTTTGCCGTCGGAAGCTCCCAGGAGGTGGGCCAGGGCCCGACCGGCCGCCGCTTCCCACTGTGGGCTCCATGACCACCAGTGGTCCAACCCGAGGAGCGAGCCCCACCTGCTGATCGGCTCCATTGGGGGCGTGGCTACCCCCTCCTCCAGCAGTTCCTCCCAGGAGAGGATTGCGGTATCGGAGTCGGTGTCGTCGACGGGGAGGCGGTGCACGGCGTCCGGCGCGAGCCAGACCGCCTGCCAGAGTGAGCAGTCGTCGATCCGGCTCGCCACCGGCAGGCCGCACGCCTCACAGGCCATGTTGGGGCCGTCACCCGAGTCGAGGCCGCAGCAGTAGCCGCCGGCTTCGTGCGGGATGAGCACGGTGCCGCGGGTATCCCCGGGGGCGATGACGACGGTGCCGGGTGTGCTGTCGGACAAGGCGTAGAGCGGAGCGTAGATACCGCGGGCCGCCGCCTCGTCCGGGGCAATCTCCTCCCACCTCCGCCACGGCGGCCCCCAGGGCTCCGGTTCCACGGCGAATGTGCCCGACTCCATGAGCACCGGGAGCTGGATCCCGTTTCCGTACTTCTGGTGCGCATGGACCGGCAGCGCGACCGGGAAAAGCGGGATGGTCAGCTCGGCGCCACATCCCGCACACACGAAAACGAACAAATGTCCTCCGCGAAGAAAGCAGGAGGCATCGTCGCAGCTCTGTGGCGGACCTTCCAACGTGTTTCCTCATCCGCAAAGCGGGACCATGCACCGCCACGGTGTGTAACGCACCGTTCGATCCCCGGCGTGCCGGATGCCTCCCGAAGTGGTGGACATTTGCTGTCGGTTCTCGTGGACAGAGCCACATCGCGCTGCCGGCGAACTCCAGCAGCAGCTCCACTATGGCCAGGTTCTTCCAGTGCCGCAGTTCCGCCTCGTTCAGCAGCTCCGGGCCGCCGGCCTCCATCATGTCGACCAGCCGCTCCCGGGCCCTCCACTCCCGGCGCCGACGCCACCAGCCACCGCCCGGCCGGTTCAGATCCCGCAGCTTGCGGATCTGCTCCACCATGGCCCTGATCTGCGTCTCCTGCTCAGGCTTCCACGCCTTCCCAGAGCCGTCAGAGAGCGCCTGGACGGCCTCCTGGGCGGGCCTCGCCGCCGGCGCCCGCCCCGTCGCCGCACAGCTGCTCCACGGCCCTCCTGAGCGACGTTTCCGCCGCCGTTGCGTCGTCGTCTTCGGACACGCGCTCTCCCCTTCTCCTCGCGGAACGCGCGGCATGCCCGCCGCGCGGCGCCCCGGGCAATCCGACGGCGGTCCTGCTGGGGGTCCGGGTCCGCCTCGCCGGGAGCGGCCGCCGTATGACGGGAGCGCCGCCGGATGACGCGGGCAGCTCGCGGGAGGCGGCGGCCGGGATGAAGAACAGCCCCGTCATGCCGAGCCCGGTCACGGCGGCGCTCAGCAGACCCACCGACACCGACGGGTCGTCGACCGAGGCCACCCCGCAGAACACGGAGAAGGCGGCGACGAACACCAGCGAAGCGACGATCCACCGCTCCCGCAGCGCCGACCGGGTGCCGGCCACCACGCTCAGCCACCAGGTCCAGCCCGCCATCACGCAGAACAGCACGGCCGCCGGCGGCAGCAGCACCGGCGGCGCCCACCGCGCGACGTCACCGCGGGGCAGCTCCTGCCCGGTCAGGTAGCCGACCTCGACCAGCCACACCAGGTACACCGGCACCTCGATCGCGATCACCACCCACATCAAGACCCGCAGCTCCCGTAACGCGCCGCGCTCGCTCATCCCTTGGCCCTCCCCCTCGATCATCAAGTCCAGGGGAACGTAGCGGCCCGGCGCCAGCGCCCACCAGGGCGCGTCACCCGCAGGGGTGGTGTGACGCCGCTGGCTTGTTGGCAAGGGGTGACGCGGTCCGGAGCTGGTCAGGAAGTTGTGACGCTTGGTAGTTGGCGAGGGTGACGCACGTTAGTTGGCAAGTTGTGATCACGGGCGGTGGTCGTGCTGGGCCGTGGGGCCCTTGATGTGTGAGGTGTCGCGTCACCGGCCGGCTGGTTCTTGCGTCCTTTCGAGTGGTTTGTGGGCTGCTCGCAGACCAGGCAGCAAGGTGCCAGAAGGATTCTCCCGGGCCGCGCTTTGCGGCCCGGGAGAGGATGGTGTGCATCGATGAGTGCGACACGACGGAATGTTCTGGGTGCAGCTCTGGCTGCTCCTTTGCTGGCGCAGTTCGCGGGGACGGCGTCCGCGGCGGATGAGAAGTACGGCACGGTCTCCGACGGCTGGGTTGAGGTCCGGTGGTCCGAGGCGGTCCAGGCCGAGTTGGACCGGCTGGGTGCGGTGGTCGAGGCCGTGGCCCCGGCTGAGATGGTCAAGTCTGCTGGTGGTCCGGCGGTGCGGTTCCCCGTGCGTTCCGGCAAGGGTGACCCTTCCCTGACGAAGCTGCCGAAAGCCAAGGGCAGCGGTGCTCTGGAGGGGGGAGTGTCGGTGCGCACACCGCTGGGCAACGTTCGGCTCACTGGCCTGGAGAGCGTCCTGAAGGACGAACTGGCGTCGGGAAAGTGCCAGGTCAACGGCCTCACTGTCGAGCATCCCTCGGCCCTGCGGTGCGGTGTGGGCAAGGGGAAACTGTCCACCGACAAGGTTCCGGTGGGCAAGCCTCTGAAAGTCCGGCTCAGTGAGGTGCCGCTGTACGCCACCCCCGAGATGCTCGAGGCGTATACCGCGACGTTCGGCGCGTCCCCATTCAGCGATGACACGGTGCTGGGTTATGTGACCGTAGCCGGCACCTACACCCCGCCCAAGCCGTGAGGTGAGCCCGGCCCTGGGCTGGGCTCGGGGCCGGGGCCGGGCTCAGGAGGGGGTTACGCCGGTTCTGTTGAAGGGGCCGGCTCTGCTGGCCGGGCGGGTGCGGGAAGAGTGCCGCCGAAGCGGCGCTGGCGCCCGGCATAGACAGTGAACGCCTTCCGTAGCTGTTCCATGCCGAAACTGGGCCACGGGGTCGGGTCGAAGACCATCTCGGTATAGGCCAGATGCCAGGGCAGGAAGTTACTGATCCGCTGCTCGCCGGAAGTACGGATCAGCAGATCGACGTCCGGGAGGCCGGGTGCGTACATGTTCCGCTCCAGGTCGGCGGGGCCGATGTCCTCGGGCCGGATCGCCCCGCAGGCCGCTTCGGCGGCCAGTGCGCGGGCGGCCTCGACCAGTTCTTCGCGTCCGCCGTAGTCGACGCAGACGGTCAGCGTCAGCGTCTCGTTGTTCGATGTCATGCTTTCCAGCAGCGTCAGCTCGGAGGCCAGCGACGGGTCGATGCGATCACGTCGTCCGCACCAGCGCACCCGCACCCCCAGGTCGTGCAGCCACTCGGCCCCCCGGGCAAGCGCCTCGCCCATGATCTCGAACAATGCGTCGAGTTCCTTCTGAGAACGGGCCCAGTTCTCCGTGGAGAACGCATAGAGGGTCAGATGCCTCACCCCCAGCCGTAGCGCGGCGTTGCCCAGCCGCGCTACGGACCACTGGCCCGCCTGATGTCCCCGGAAGACCGGCTGCCCCTGCCCCATGGCCCATCGCCGGTTGCCGTCCATGATGACCGCGACGTGCTCCGGCACCGCCTCCACATGCGGCCACACCGGGCGGCGAAAGGCCCCGTCGGCGGACACCAGCGGTTCAAGACCTTGGGTGAAGACCCGCTCCTGGCGCAGTGCGGTCTCGTCGAACTGCAGATGGACTCCCAGCACCAGCACGTGCAGGAAGGGCTGGTACTCGCGCTCCACCATTCCCGTCACAGGTGCCACCTGCTCCAGCAGCGCATTCCAGCGTCCGAGTTGCGTGCGCACCAATTCCGCCAGCGCGCCGGGACGTTCACCGCATTGGAGATCACGCACCTCCAGTCCCAGTGTCCGCAGATCGGCGCGCGGCAGGTAGCACCGGTCGGCCGCGAGGTCCTGCGGCATGTCCTCGAAGTTGTCCACCGCCTGACCCGCCTCGCCCAGCAAAGAGGCCAGCGCCAACACCTCTGGATCCCTCATACCCAGCAGCGGAGACCACAGCTCAAAGGTCGTGCCTCCTGCTCCCCTCAGATACCGCCGCTGGTCGTGGAATGTCTCGAAGACAGGGGGACTGACACAGTCGGCCTCCAGAGTGCTCAGCAGCTCCTCGATCACCACACGGTCGAGATCCCACCGCCACACCGTGTCCACGAATGCCCGCAGTACCGGATCCCCGCTGCCCCCAGAACGCAGCCCCTCACGGGTGGCGGAGTACCAGCGGGCCAGCCGCCGCTCACGTTCTGCCGCGGTTCCGCCCTTATCGGCGATGGTGTCGGTCCGCAGAACGAAGGCGTTGACAGCATGCATGTGCGGGCGGACAGAAGCAGGCAGCAGTTCGGTCGCCCGCCACATCGGCGCATGAAACTGCCTGGTCAACGCCTCACACACGTCGTAGGACTCACGCAACCCAGACGTACCGGACAGACTCTCGTCGATCATCATGCCTCCCCTTCAGCCACACCGTCGACAGCACCCCCGCCCCCAGGCAGCGCCGCGGGCAACAACGCCTCCTCACCGACCCACCGGCGGGAAGCCTCCCTCACCAGTAACGACACGGCCGACCAGCCGGTACCGGGCAGCAAAGCGCTGACGGGCTCACACGGCAGTCAAGAGAACCAACGCGGAGCAACATCGGCTGCCGTTTGCCAACAAGCGTGCCGATTCGCCAACCACGTTGCGTCGTCACAGGTGGAGACCGGCCGCGGAGCGCCCCGCCGCCGTCGGTCTCTGTCCACAGGCCCGGACGGGCGGAATGATCACATGACTGATGACGACGTGAAGCGCGCGGCCCGGACCCGCGCCAAGATCCTGGAGGGCTTCGCCCGTGCGGAGCGGGCCCTGTTCACCCGGCCCGCGCCGAAATCGCCGCGTGCCCAGATGAAATTCTCTCGCACGCGGGAGAAGGGCTCCACCAAGTCCCTGGCGGCCCGTCTGGGCGTCTTCCCCAAGACGGTGCAGCGCTACCTCTCGGGCGCGTCCAGCAAGCCGGACAAGCGCCTCCATGCCGCCTTGGTGGAAGAGACCGAGTCGGAGTGGCAACCGCAGGTCAGGGCGCAGGCCAGGCAGCGCGCGGCGTCCTCGGGCGGGCTGGTCATCTCCTGTCGGGCCTCCTTCGGCCTCGGGCGGGAGGGCACCTCGGACGCGGGCCGCGTACGGAACATCACGGTCGCCGTCAGCCCCTCCCACGCGGCCGCCATCATCGCCGCACAGGAGGAAGGCGCGACGGAGAGCGATCTGCACGACGCGGTCGCGGAGGCCATCGCGGACGCCTATTTCCGTCAAGGCGGTGGCGGCCGCGCGGGCCTGGAGGTGAAATTCGCGGACGTGGAGTGGTTGAACATCACGTTCTAGTGTCCTGAGTCGTTAATCCGTGTGCAGTATGCGGCGAGGGTGTCGAGGATGTCGTCGGCGGTCTTCGTCCAGACGAACGGCTTGGGGTTCT
>NZ_JBEXSI010000085.1:0-20286 GCF_040613515.1 Streptomyces sp. NPDC006261 | reverse complement strand
GGCCACCCGTTTCGGGTGGCCCGCTTCTTCACTGTGGAGCTAAGGAGAATTGAACTCCTGACCTCCTGCATGCCATGCAGGCGCTCTACCAACTGAGCTATAGCCCCTTGCTGTCTGCCGCCCGGTTTCCCCTGGCGACATCGAGAACATTACACGGTCCCCCCGGCGCTTCACCAAATCGTTTCCGGTGCGCACATATATGCCCGGATTATCCCGAAGGTTGAACCGTCAGTCGCAGGTCAGGAGCCCGGAGGATCACGCCGTGGCGAAGGAGTAGAAGCGCTTGAGGGTGCAGTGCTCCTCCAGGAGCCGCCCGTAGATCGGCTCCCCCTCCAGCTCCCGGTAGGTCTCGATGGGGTCGCCCTTTATGATCAGCGCCTGGGCGCATTCTTCGCACCAGTACTGGTATTCCGGGTTGATCGGGTCCATGTCCCTGACAATGGGCGTACCGCTGCCGCACCAGTCGCACTTACGCCTGTGTGCACCCATCAGTCAGCTCCAGCTGTGGCCGCAGGCCGTGCACACGTAGGAGACCCCTCCGTTGTCGCCCAGGACTTGGGCCACGTGGGACGAACCGCAGGACGGACAGCCGAGCCGGGATCGATCTTCGGACGTTACGGGGCCGGGGGACGAGGCGGCGACAAGGGCCAGGTCGGGGACGTGTTCGCGACTCGCAGGCATCGCGCTCCCTCCCGATCGGTCCGTCGCCCCCTCCGGCGCTCCGATTCTGCCATGGCCCCGCAAGGGGGTCAGCCCGCTTCACGCCCCTATGCAGAAGATCCCGCCCCCAGACGGGGACGGGATCCTGAGTGTGGAGCTAAGGAGAATTGAACTCCTGACCTCCTGCATGCCATGCAGGCGCTCTACCAACTGAGCTATAGCCCCGCTGTTCGCTCTGTTTCCCTGCGTTTCCGCGCTGCGAACAAGAAGAACTTTAGCCTGTGACCTGCCGGAAAGTGAAATCCGGCCCCAGCCGCCCGGGGGCGGCCCTGCGACAGCCCGCGGACGGCGTCCGGGAGGGCCCTAGTCGTCGTCGCCGAGCACCGGCTCCGGCAGCGTGCCGGCGTTGTGCTCCAGCAGGCGCCAGCCGCGCGCACCCTCGCCCAGAACGGACCAGCAGCAGTTGGTCAGCCCGCCGAGCCCTTCCCAGTGGTGCGCCTCCAGGCCGAGGAGACGGCCGATCGTCGTCCTGATCGTGCCGCCGTGGCTGACCACGACGAGCGTGCCGTCGACGGGCAGCTTCTCGGCGTGCTCCAGGACGACCGGTGCGGCCCGGTCGGCGACCTCGGTCTCCAGCTCGCCGCCGCCCCTGCGCACCGGCTCACCGCGCTTCCAGGCGGCGTACTGCTCGCCGTACCGCTCGACGATCTCCACGTGCGTCAGGCCCTGCCAGGCGCCCGCGTACGTCTCACGGAGTGCGGCGTCGTGGGCCACGGTGAGACCGGTGACGGCGGCGAGCTCGGCGGCCGTGGCCGCCGCCCGCCGGAGGTCGGAGGCGACGACGGCGTCGGGCTTCAGCGAGGCGAGCAGCCGGGCGGCCCTGCGGGCCTGCCCGACGCCCTCCTCGGTGAGCTCGATGTCCGTGGAGCCCTGGAAGCGCCGCTCCAGGTTCCACGCGGTCTGGCCATGACGCCAGAGGACGATTCTGCGGCCCCTGCCGCTGCGGCCGCCGTTCAGCTCTGGTCACCTTCCGTGCTGCCGTTGAGCTGTGCGTGCTCCTCGGCCTTGCCTCGGGTCTTGATCGCGTCCTCGGGGAGGGCGATCTCGGGGCAGTCCTTCCACAGGCGCTCCAGCGCGTAGAAGACGCGCTCCTCGCTGTGCTGGACGTGGACGACGATGTCGACGTAGTCGAGGAGGATCCAGCGGGCGTCGCGGTCGCCCTCACGGCGCACCGGCTTGACGCCGAGCTCCTTCTGGAGCTGCTCCTCGATCTCGTCGACGATCGACTTGACCTGGCGGTCGTTGGGAGCCGAGGCCAGCAGGAAGGCGTCGGTGATCGACAGCACATCGCTGACGTCGTAGGCGATGATGTCGTGCGCGAGCCGGTCGGCGGCCGCCTGAGCGGCGGCGTTGATGAGCTCGATGGAGCGGTCCGTGGCGGTCACATGCAGGCTTTCGTCGGCGGTCGGATGCAACCTCTAGGGTCTCACGGACCGCCGACAACCCTTCCCGCCGACGATTACTTGGTCCTGTAGTCCTGGCCCAGCACGGCGGAGACGTCCGCGTTGGCGGCCGGTTCGCCCTTCTTCACGGCATCGGCGGGCAACCTCAGGGTCTTGGCGACCTCCGTGGCCTTCTCCTTGTCCCCGGCGCTCCGGTAGAGCACGACGGACTCGGTCTCGGCCTCGGCCTTGCCGCTGTCCACGAAGGCGTAGCCGCCGTTGACCAGCGCGATCCGGGCCGATTCCCCGGCGCGGGCGTCCCCGGTGGCGTTGCGGACGGCGACCCGAAGGGGCGCGCCCTCCTCGGGAGCGTTCACCGTGCCGCCGAGGATGTCCTTGACGACGCTGCGGGTGGCCGCGTCGGTGAGGGTGCCGTCGTCCTGGACCGGCAGCAACGCCGTCTTGTAGTCGCCGACCTTCGCCCGCGCGGCCAGCTTGGCGAGCGAGGCTCCGAGGTCCTTCTCCGGCAGTGACGGGTCCAGGACCTGCGCCAGCGTCTCCACGGTCACGGTCGCGGCCTTCGGGTCCTCCGAGATCTTGCGCAGCACCGCGCGCAT
This sequence comes from Streptomyces sp. NPDC006261, assembly GCF_040613515.1. Taxonomy (NCBI): domain Bacteria; kingdom Bacillati; phylum Actinomycetota; class Actinomycetes; order Kitasatosporales; family Streptomycetaceae; genus Streptomyces; species Streptomyces sp. NPDC006261. Next base: position 17,567 of record NZ_JBEXSI010000085.1, on the reverse strand, counting down.
GACCTCCCCGAACCGCGTCAGCTGCCTGGCCTCGGCCTCCCCGGGGGCGAGGTAGGTGGCGTACGCGACGGCCATCGGGCCGCTGAGCGTCTGCGCGTCCCCCTTCTTCACCAGGGGGGCGGCACCCTTCTTGGCGTCGGGCACATCGATGTCGGTGTCGACCTCGATGTTGCCGACCTGCTCGACGAGGATCTCCAGGTACGGGGTGTCCAGCCGCCAGGTGCCGCTGATCCTGGTACCCAGGAGGGTCTCGATCGACTCCCTGGTGCCGGTCCTGCCGTCGTCGTCGACGGACTTGCCCAGCGTGGTGGTGGCTCCGTCGTCACCGGCGACGGCGAGGGTGTTCGGCAGGAGGACGGTGGTGCCCTGTTCGGTGGTGGCGTTGTCGACGAGCAGGGCGGTCGACGTGCCGCCCTTCTTGGTGTTGTGCAGGTGCACCACGATCACGTCGCGCTGCTGCGCACCCACGGCGACGGACTTCTTCTCCTCCGGGCCGGAGAGGCCCGGGAGCATGTCGGCGGCCCAGAGGTACCCGACGCCGCCGGCGACCACGAGCGCGGCGACGACGATCAGGGCGATCATCCGGTTGCGGCCCTTGCGCCGCGCTTCCTCGCGCCGCTCGCTGCGGCTCTCGGTGAACTTCAGCCAGTCGATGACGTCTTCGGAGTCCTCGTCGGGCTCCTCGATGAACGCGAACTGCTCGGTGCGGTAGTCCGGCGCGGGGCCGCGCTGCCCGGGAACGGCGGCGTCCTCCTCGGCCGCCGGCTCCCGCTCGGGGGCCTGCTCGCGAGTGGGACGCGCCGCCGACTGCGGGGCGGCGTGCTGCGGTGCCTGCTCGGGGGCGGGGGCGGCTGCCTGCTGCGGGATGTTCCACTGACCGGTGTCGACGGCTGCGGGATGCTGCCCGGTGGCGTAGCCGTAGTCGGTGTAGCCCCCGTAGCCGTAGCCCGGGCTCTGACTGTATCCCTGGTCGGCGCCCTGAGCGTCCTGGCCACCCTGGTCCTGCTGGGGGTGCTGTTGCCCCGCGTAGGGGTCGTAGGGGTCGTAGGGCTGGGTCGGGGGCTGCTGGGACTGGCCGTACGGGTCGTATCCGTACCCCGCCGCGTCGGGGACCTGCCCCTGTCCCTGTCCCTGTCCCTGCTGGGCCGCGTAGGGGTCGTACTGCTGTCCGCCCTGCTGCTGCCCTTGCTGCTGGTACACCGGCTGCCCGTACTCGTCGTAGCCGATGATCTGCGGCTGCTGGTGGTACGGGTCGTGGTCGTACGGGTTCTGTCGGTCGTTCACCGGTGCCCCTCTCCGTGGCTCAGTCGCCGCGGTACAGCTGGCGCTTGTCGATGTAGCGGACCACGCCGTCCGGCACCAGGTACCAGACCGGCTCCCCCTGCGCGACCCTCTCACGGCAGTCCGTGGACGAGATCGCCAGCGCGGGCACCTCCACGAGAGAGACGCCGCCCTCGGGGAGTCCGTCGTCCGTGAGCACGTGACCCGGCCGGGTCACACCGATGAAGTGGGAGAGCGAGAACAGCTCCTCCGCGTCACGCCAGGTGAGAATCTGGGAGAGCGCGTCGGCGCCGGTGATGAAGAAGAGGTCCGCGTCGCCGTGGACCTCGCGCAGGTCCCGCAGCGTATCGATGGTGTACGTCGGTCCGCCACGGTCGATGTCACTGCGGCTGACCGAGAACTGCGGGTTGGACGCGGTGGCGATGACCGTCATCAGGTAGCGGTCCTCCGCCGGGGAGACCGTCTTGTGGCTCTTCTGCCACGGCTGCCCGGTCGGGACGAACACGACCTCGTCGAGATGGAACTGGGCGGCCACTTCGCTGGCCGCCACCAGGTGTCCATGATGAATCGGGTCGAACGTCCCGCCCATGACGCCGATTCGGCGCTTCTCCGGGCCGGTAGGCACTTCCTGCTCTCCCATGCGTGCAGAGCCTACTGGCACAGCTGTACGCCTCCGCCTCAGCGGTCGCGGTTGAAGCGGGTGGTGATCCACAGCAGGAACATCAGCGCGAGGAAGGCCAGGCCTCCGACGAGGTAGGGGTTGAGGCTTTCATGGTTGCCGCCACCCTCCCCTCCGGAGGCGAGGGTGACCAGCTCGTGTGCGGTGCTCGTGAGGCTCATCTTCGGCAGGACCTATCGATCGTGAATCGGAAGGAGACGTCGGGCACATCGTATGCGGGCGCCTCGGGCACGCTCACGCCGACTCAGTCGTTGTCATCGTTGTCGCGGTAACCGCGCAGCAGGAACCAGGCGAGCAGCACCGCTCCGACGATCGAGGCCAGCAGCACGATCCGCAGGGTGGCCCCCGGTCCCTGTTCGCTGGACACGGCGGCTAGCAGTACGGCGGTGTGCGGCATTTCGGGCGCTCCTCAAAGTTATCCACAGCCCCCCGCACACCGTAGCGCCAGCGCATACGCTGGCTTTTGTCCGGGGGACGAGCGACGTCTCGTACGAACAGGGGGCCATCCATGACCGACAGCAGTCTCGAGAACGTGCCGAGCAGGGCGCGCAGGCGATTCCCCGGGATCTCCTCCCGGGCCTACGAGCACCCGGCGGACCGCTCGGCCCTGGTGGCCCTGCGCCGGCTCACCGGTTTCGACACCGTGTTCAAGGCGCTCAGCGGGCTGCTCCCGGAGCGGAGCCTGCGGCTGCTCTTCCTCTCCGACTCCGTCCGGGTGAGCGAAGCGCAGTTCGCCCACCTCAACGACATGCTGCGCGACGCGTGTTACATCCTGGACCTGGAGAAGGTCCCGCCGATGTACGTCAAGCAGGACCCGCAGCCCAACGCCATGTGTATCGGGCTGGACGAACCGATCATCGTGGTCACCACCGGCCTGGTCGAGCTGCTCGACGAGGAGGAGATGCGGGCGGTGGTGGGCCACGAGGTGGGCCACGCGCTCTCCGGTCACTCGGTGTACCGGACGATACTGCTCTTCCTGACCAACCTGGCCGTGAAGGTCGCCTGGATTCCGCTGGGCAACATGGCGATCATGGCGATAGTGACGGCGCTGCGCGAGTGGTTCCGCAAGTCGGAGCTCTCCGCCGACCGCGCCGGGCTGCTCGTGGGCCAGGACATCCAGGCCTCGATGCGCGGTCTGATGAAGATCGCAGGTGGCAACCACCTCCACGAGATGAACGTGGACGCCTTCCTCGCCCAGGCCGACGAGTACGAGAAGGGCGGGGACCTGCGGGACTCGGTCCTCAAGATCCTCAATGTGCTGCCCCGGACGCACCCCTTCACCACGGTGCGGGCCGCCGAGCTGAAGAAGTGGTCGGAGACCCGCGACTTCCAGCGGATCATGGACGGTCACTACCCCCGGCGCGACGAGGACAAGGACGCCTCGGTGTCGGACTCCTTCCGGGAGTCGGCCTCGCACTACGCCGACACGGTGCGGACGAGCAAGGACCCGCTGATGAAGCTGGTCGGTGACATCGCCGGGGGCGCCGGGGACCTGGGCGGGAAGCTGCGCGACAAGTTCACCGGAGGCCCCGGGGCCACCAAGGGCGGTGCGGGCACCACCGCTACGGACGGGGACGGAACTCCCGAAGGGACCGAGGGTCCTGAGGGGCCTGAGGAGGGGCCCCGGAAGGCGTAGGGGCGCTCAGCGGCGCCAGGGTCCCGCAGAGTGCCGCCGCGGGCCGGCCCGCGGCGTACGGGTCGGTGGCCGCGGGACCCCGGTCGTCCGCCCGCTCCCCCGCCAGGAGCGGGCGCAGCGTCCCCGTCGCGCCGGACGAGCAGGACTGCGGCCCGGCCTGCACGTGGGCGGTGCGCAGCTCCAGCCGGTGCAGCCGCAGATCCTCCCGGTCGAAGCGGAAGTGCAGCTCGCGGCGGACGGTGAAGAGGGAGGCGCCGTCCTCCTTCCGGGGGCCTTCGGCCGGACGCAGGGCGTAGGTGAAGGTGTGATCCGAGACGACCTCCAAGGTGCCCGCGCCATCCTCCGCGTACGCGAGGGTGCCCTGGACCCGGACCTGTGGGTCCGCGAGATCCACCTGCGCCGGGTCGAAGCGCACCAGCCAGCCGGTGGTGGCGTGGAGCCCGTCGTCGGCGGGGCTGCTCATGGACCGTTCGAACTGGCCTCGCTGGTCCGGGTCCAGGAGCTGCTCGACGGGCCGGCGGACCTGGCCGGTGAGGACGTCCGGGTTGAGCGAGGACTCCACCAGGTAGTCCTTGACGATGGCGAGGGCGGTGGTGATCTGGCTGTCCGAGAAGTTCTGCGTGCGCCGTACGGAGGGGAAGTTGATGCCCGCCGCACCGGCCCGGAAGCCCGAGATCGGGGCGGCCCGGTACAGCCGCTCGGGTGATCCGGCGGGGACGGAGCCGCGCGGGGCCAGCGGCACCACGGTGGTCCGCAGCGGTTCTGCGCGCCGGGTGACGGGCTGCGGATAAGGGTTGCGGAAGCCGATGTAGACGGCCGTGGCGAAGGCCAGGGCGATGAGGACGACCAGCACGATGGCGGCCCGGGAGCCCTGGCCGGCCGGGGGCACCGGCTCCGGCAGCGCCCGCACGGCGCGGGCGTGCTCGCCCATCCGCTCCTGGGCCGAGAACTCCTGCATGCGGGCACTGCGGATGAACGATTCGTCGAAGACGAGAGAGCGGTACTCGTCCTCGCCGCCCTCGGGGTTCTCGGGCGGGCCGTTCGGCGGTTCTGAGCGGCCTGTCATGACGTCTCTCCCGCATCTCCGCACCACCGGTCTGCTCGGTGCGCAACGGTCTGCTTCGGCCGCCGGGCGTCCGCGTCCGGCAGCGAGAAGCCCCCCGGGAAGCGAGGGGTCATATCTTCAGAGTAGGTCGATCGGCGGTGACGTAAACGCGGAGAACCGCGGGAAGCGGCGGCCGGCGCCACCGCCGTGCGGGTGACGGCCGGGCCGGTCCCCCGGTGCGGGAACGGGCCCGGGACCCGTCAGGGGACGTGGGGCGTGGCGGAGACCGTCGGGCGGGAGTGCTCCACGGCGGCCGGCGGAATCGCCCCGGGCTGGTCCACGCCGCTGGTCACGGGCGGCGGCGCCGGGTCCTGTCGGCTGGCGGAGGCGCCCCGGTAGACGGCGGAGAAGGCGAGGGCGACCATCCCGACGCCCATCACCAGGGCCAGCAGCCAGGCGACCGGGCGGTGCCAGCGGGCGGCTCCCCGGTAGCCGCACTGCCCGTGCGGGTCTGGTTCGATTCCGTCGTCATCGGGGTCGTAGTCGAGGTCCTGGGGGTCGTGATGGGCCCTGGAGCGCCCGTGGGCGCCGTATTCGCCGTCCGTGGGGCGGCGGCTGCGGCGGGTCCGGGCGGTGTCGGCCTGCGCGCGGGCTTCGGCGGCGGCCAGCAGTCGCTCCACGGCGGTGGGTTCATGGACGACGGCGGCCCGGACGAAGTCCTCGTCGAACACCACGGAGGCGAAGTCCTTGTCCGCGCCCCCGCGGTCGTCGTCGGGCTCCCAGCCGTCCGGGAACGGCTTGCCCCCCACGTCGTCCGGCACGGTTTCAGGGTAGCCGGGCCGGCACCTTTTGGGCAGGAGCTCCGGAAAGTCGCCCGACGGGTGGGAGGGGAACATGCGGCCGGTGCCTGACCCGTGCGCGTACGCCGGGCGGGATGCCCGGCCGGCCCGGCGTACGGGGAGATGCGCGGCGCAGGCGCGGTTACCGGGTGTGGCCGTCGCCCGTGACGATGTACTTCGTCGAGGTCAGCTCCGGCAGCCCCATCGGCCCGCGGGCGTGCAGCTTCTGCGTGGAGATGCCGATCTCGGCGCCGAAGCCGAACTGCCCGCCGTCCGTGAAGCGGGTGGAGGCGTTGACGGCGACCGTGGTCGAGTCGACCAGCTGGGTGAACCGGCGGGCGGCCGCCTGCGAGGTGGTCACGATGGCCTCGGTGTGGCCGGAGGACCAGAGGCGGATGTGCGCGACCGCGGCGTCCAGGGAGTCCACGACCGCGGCCGCGATGTCGTACGACAGGTACTCGGTCTCCCAGTCCTCCGTCGTCGCCGCGACCACGGTGGCCTTGGCGGACTCGGCGTGGGCGAGGACCTGCTCGTCGCCGTGCACGGTCACCCCGGCCTCGGCCAGGGCGTCCAGGGCCAGCGGCAGGAAGGCGTCGGCGACGTCCTTGTGGACGAGGAGGGTCTCGGCGGAGTTGCAGACGCTGGGGCGCTGGGCCTTGGAGTTGATCAGGATGTCGACGGCCATGGTCAGGTCCGTCTCCGCGTCGACGTACACATGGCAGTTGCCGGTGCCGGTCTCGATGACGGGGACCGTGGACTCCTCGACGACCGTACGGATCAGGGATGCGCCGCCGCGCGGGATGAGGACGTCGACGAGGCCGCGGGCCCGCATCAGCTCCCGTACGGAGTCGCGGCTCTCGCCCGGGACGAGCTGCACCGCGTCGGCGGGGAGGCCCGAGCCGCCGACCGCGTCGCGCAGGACCCGGACCAGGGCGGTGTTGGAGGCGTAGGCGGAGGAGGAGCCGCGCAGCAGGACCGCGTTGCCGGACTTCAGGCAGAGGGCGGCGGCGTCCACGGTGACGTTGGGGCGGGCCTCGTAGATGATGCCGACCACGCCGAGGGGGACGCGGACCTGGCGCAGGTCGATGCCGTTGGGCAGCGTGGAGCCGCGCACCACCTCGCCGACCGGGTCGGGCAGCGCGGCCACGTCCCGTACGTCGGCGGCGATGGCGCGGATGCGCTCCGGGGTGAGGGTGAGCCGGTCGATGATGCCCTCGCTCGTACCGGCCTGGCGGGCTCGCTCGACGTCCTGCGCGTTGGCCTCGACGATCTCGGCGGTCCGCACTTCGAGGGCGTCGGCGACGGCCAGCAGCGCGTCGTCCTTGGCAGCGCGCGGAAGTGGCGCGATATCCGCGGCGGCGGCACGGGCCCGGTAGGCGGTCTGCGCGACCGGGGAGAGGTTGTCGTAGGGCGAGAGCGTGGTCATGCCCGCAGAGTAATGCGCGCTCTGCGGGCATACGGCACGTATCCCGTGATGCGAGACGGCCGACCCGAGGGGCGGACGCCTCATCTTGCGGCGGTTCAGCAGGTTCAGCAGGTTCAGCAGGTTCAGTAGGGGTGTACGCCGACGGGGGCGGCGGGTGGCGGCCCGTAGCCCTCGGCGATGCGCTGGTGGTAGGTCTCACGGTCGATGACTTCGAGGCCGACGATCTTCCACGGGGGCAGCTGGGCGCTGGAGCGGTGTTCGCCCCACAGCCGCAGGGCGACCGCGGCCGCGTCATGCAGGTCGCGGGCCTCTTCCCAGTAGCGGATCTCCGCGTGGTCGCTGGCATAGCGGCTGGTCAGCAGGAAGGGGTGGTCGTGCGCGAGCTGTTCCAGGCCGCGTCTGACCTCCGCCAGCGGCGTCTCGGTCCCCGAGACGCTGAGGGTGATGTGCCACAGCTTCGACTGCGGGCGGTCCTCCTGCTTCGCCGTCACCGGCTCCTGTTCGGCGGTGCCTCCCAGGGGCGGGTCGCGGTCGAAATCAGCCCCCGCTCCGACACTCGTCAGGGCGCGGCTGCCCGTGCCTCGGGGCGACGCCCCCGGGCGCGCTCGTCTCACCGGCGGCCTCCTGTGATGTGTTGCTGTGCGGACCCCTGATTTCCCGCTACAAAGTGGACCAGTCCACGGCCTGGTGTGGGGCGGTTTTGGTAAAGGTCCCTGCCCGATGGCGGGACTTTCAGCCGTTTCAGGGGGTGAGGCGGGGCGTGAGGACGACGAGATCGTCCCTGTGTACGACCTCGCGCTCGTAGGCGGGGCCCAGTTCGCGGGCCAGATCGCGGGTGGAGCGGCCGAGCAGCTGGGGGATCTCCTTCGCGTCGAAGTTGACGAGTCCGCGGGCGACCGGGGTGCCGCGCAGGTCGCGCAGCTCCACCGGGTCGCCGGCGCTGAACTCGCCCTCGACGGCGGAGATCCCGGCGGGCAGCAGGGAGGTGCGGCGCTCCACGACGGCTCGTACGGCGCCGTCGTCCAGGGTGAGCGCGCCCCGCGGGGTGGAGGCGTGGGCGAGCCACAGCAGCCGGTCGGCGGAGCGGCGGCCGGTGCGGTGGAAGTACGTGCCGGTGTCGCGGCCCGCCAGGGCGTCGGCGGCCCGGCTGGCGGAGGTGAGGACTACGGGCACGCCGGCGGCCGTGGCGATGCGGGCGGCCTCGACCTTGGTGACCATGCCGCCGGTGCCCACGCCCGCCTTGCCGGCGCTGCCGATGGTGACGCCCGCCAGGTCGTCGGGGCCGGTGACCTCGGCGATGCGGGAGGCGCCGGGGGTGCCGGGCGGGCCGTCGTAGAGGCCGTCGACGTCGGAGAGGAGGACCAGGAGGTCGGCGTGGACGAGGTGGGCGACCAGGGCTGCGAGCCGGTCGTTGTCGCCGAAGCGGATCTCGTCGGTGGCGACGGTGTCGTTCTCGTTGACGACGGGGACGGCGCCCATCGCCAGGAGCTGGTCGAGGGTGCTGTAGGCGTTGCGGTAGTGGGCGCGGCGGCTGGTGTCGTCGGCGGTGAGGAGCACCTGGCCGACGCGGACGCCGTAGCGGGCGAAGGAGGCGGTGTAGCGGGCCACCAGGAGGCCCTGGCCGACGCTGGCGGCGGCTTGCTGGCGGGCCAGGTCCTGGGGCCGGCGGACCAGGCCGAGCGGGGCGAGTCCGGCGGCGATGGCCCCGCTGGAGACGAGGACGACCTCGCGTTCGCCGCCGTCCCTGACCTTGGCCAGGACGTCGACGAGGGCGTCGACCCGGTCGGCGTCGAGGCCGCCGGACGCGGTGGTGAGCGAGGAGGAGCCGACCTTGACGACGATCCTGCGGGCGCCGGTCACTTCCGGGCCGCGCCCCGACGGCCCGTGTTCCGAGGGCCCGTGTCCCGACACCGTACGGTCCGACGGCCGCTGCTCTGCCACGTGCTTCCTCGCTCTGGATCGCCCCGGTGTCCGGTGAGGGGCGTGCGTGCCGCCCCCGGCACAGCACAGTACGCGAGCGGCCGCTCCCGCTGCCCGCCGGTTTCGCCCGGTGGACAGCGCGGGGCGCCCGGTGGGCAGCGCGGGGCGGCCGGGACGGATCAGCCCTGCCGCCCGTCCCCGATGGCGAGCATCCGGTCGACGACGCGGGCGGCGGCGCGCCCGTCGGAGGGGTCGCAGAAGTCGCCCCGGAACCGGGCGTACTTCTCCTTGTACTCCTCGCTCACCGCGTCGATGTTCCGGATCGCCGCGATCAGGTCCTCCGAGGTCTTGATCAGCGGTCCGGGCGCGCGGGAGGTGAAGTCGAAGTAGAAGCCGCGCAGGGTGTCGCGGTAGTGCTCCAGGTCGTACGTGAAGAAGAGCATCGGCCGCCCGGAGTGGGCGAAATCGAACAGCACCGAGGAGTAGTCCGTGATCAGCACGTCGGCGATCAGGTAGAGGTCCGCGATGTCCGGGTAGTACGTGACGTCGTGGACGAAGCCCTGTCCGGCGCCGGGGATGGAGTCGAGGACCTTGTGGTGCTTGCGGTAGAGCAGCACGTGGTCCTCGCCGAGCTCGCGCCGCGCGGCCTCGACGTCGATCCGGTTGTCCAGCTTGAAGCGGCGGCCGCCGTAGCGCTGGTCGTCGCGCCAGGTGGGCGCGTACAGCACGACCTTCTTGCCCGCGGGGATGCCGAGCTTCGCCCGTACGGCCGCGGCGCGCTTGACGCGGTCGGGGGCGTGGAAGACGTCGTTGCGCGGGTAGCCCGCCTCCAGCACCTCGCACTGGAGGCGGAAGGCGCTGGTCATGATCGGGGTCGTGAAGGCGTTCGGCGTGATGAACAGGCTGTACTGGCGCGAGCGCTGCGGGAGGCTCGCGATGTAGGCCAGGTTCGCCTTCGGGGTGCCGAGGAGGTCGGCGCCGATGCGCTTGAGCGGGGTGCCGTGCCAGGTCTGGACGACGACCTGGCCCTCGCGGCGGACGAACCACTCGCGGATGCCGCCGTTGGTGACGACGTACCGGCTGCGGGCCAGCGCCTCGTACCACTCCTGGCTGCCCCACTCCACGCCGCGCACGCCGGGCGGCAGGACGACCTGCTGGTCGTGGACCATCGCGATGTGCTCGACCTCGGTGCCGCGGCGCTTGATCTCCTCGTACACCGCGCGGGGCGAGTCGGAGAACTGCTTGCCGCCGAAGCTGTTGTAGAGCACGGCCTCGCGCAGTGGCAGTCTGCGCTGCCCGGGGGTGTAGGCGTCGCGCATGAGGCGCTGGCGGTAGGCGCCGCGCAGCTCGGGGCCGAGGACCGGTCCTGACTCGACGAAGATCCGGTCGAAGTCGATGCGCTCCACGGTGTACGTGCGGTGCTCGCCCCGGTGGGAGAGCGGCAACAGGGAGACGAGGTCGGGGCGGAGCGTCACCGGGAGGTCGCGGGTGTGGTCCCACTCGGTGCGCAGGCGCAGGCGCGGCATCCAGCGTCCGGCGCGCAGCGGCACGGTGCCCTCGTAGCTGGACATGGCGTCCGGGCGCAGGCGGGCGGTGAAGCGGCCGTCCGCGAACGCGACGGGCAGCGGGCGGTCCTCGTTGCGGCCGGTGTGGCGCAGGACCATCTTCATCCGCTCGGCCGGGCCCGTGTAGGCGCCGGAGAGCACCAGCTCGCCGTCGGCGCTCCACTCGACGCTGTCGACGACCGGCTGGACGGTGCGCAGTTGGAGGCTGAAGTTCCCGACGCCGTCGGTGAGGATCGCCAACTCACGCCCGTCGGGGAGCGGGTGGACGCCGGTGCGCAGGTTCTCACCGTTGGTGGCGCGGCGGGTGGTGCCGTCGGCGAAGACGATGAGCGTGCGGTACTTGCGGGAGGTGCCGGGGGCGATGCCGTCGACGGGGAGGCCGGCGAGAGGCAGCTCGGCGGTGTGGCGGAACCAGCCGTCGTCGCCGGTGCCGGTCGGCCGGAGCGGCAGGTCGGTGGCGAAGCCGCTCGGCTCGTGGTCGATGCGCAGGGCAGTGGGGAGCTTGGCGGCGGGGGCCGTCACCCGGGAGCGGAGAGTGACGGTGAGGGTCTCGCCGTCGGCCTCCTGGGCGTCGACCTCGGCGGGGACGACGTCCACGGTGAGCCTGAGGCGGTTGCGGTCGAAGCCGGCGACGAGCCGGACGCCGTCGTCCAGGACGCGGGTGCGGCTGTGTCCGGCGGCGCCTGCGCTGTTCTTGGTGATGCTGCCCACGGACATCCCGCCGGGGCGCGGGATGCCGATGCCCAGGCGCCAGGTGCCGGACTGCCACTGGCCGCGCACGCGCAGTCGGCCGGGGTCGATGCCGAGCTCGAAACCTGACCAGTCGTAGTTGTGGAGCGCGCCCTTGGCCTCGGCCGTGGCGCGGGGCTCCTCAACTGTGCGCAGGCGCAGCGGGAGGGTGGAGCGGCTGCCCTGGCGGCGCAGCACGGCGACGCGCAGGGAGCGTTTGCCGGTGGCGGAGGGGACGTTGGGGATGTAGGCATAGCCCTTGACGACGAGCTTGCCGTCCTGCCAGGCGAGATCCAGGAGCTTGCCGCGTACGGGGAGTTCGCTGCGGTTGAAGTTGCGCACCGAGGACGGCAGCGAGGAGCTCTCGATGCCGGGCAGTTCGATCCGGGCCCGCCGCAGGCCCTTCACGGAGAAGGCGCCGGGGTTCTCCCGCTCGTAGTGGAGCAGTTCCGCCAGCTCCTCGCCACGCCCGCTGGCCGCGAGGTGCCACTTGACCCGGGCCATCGGCGAGAACTGACGGACGATCCTGGGGGCCGCCCTGTCCAGGAAGTCCTTGGCCGCGCTGTGGAAAGCGGGGCGCTCCTCGGCCGGGGTCTCCGGGAAGTACTTCATGAGCCGGCTGAGCTCTTCGGGGATCGCTTCGAGGGACGCCACGGAGGAGTGCCTTTCCGGGGGTGGACGTAGAGATGGTGAATTCCTAGGGGACGGGGTGCGAGGAAGACGCCGACAGCGGTCTCATGGATACACCCCGGACCGGCGTGACGCCAATCACACGAGCGGGCCGTTCGACCCCCGCGGGCGGACAGCGCGGGGGCCCCGGAACCCGTTCGGTCAGACGCGGTGCGCGCGGGGAGTGCGCAGGGCGCTCAGCACCCTGCGGCGGACTTTGCGGACAACGCGCCGGGCGAAGGACACGCGTGGCTTCGGCCGCGGCGGCTCGATCCGCCGACCGTCGACCCATTCGGTGACGGTCACCTCGTAGGCGCGCTTCGGGAGCACGAAACCCTTGCCCGCCCGGTCGAAGTGCGGGTAGGCGAGGAGGATCCGGTCACCCCTGCGGACCACCTCGGGCTCCTTCTTGTCCCGCAGGAAGGCCGCGATGTCGAGCAGCAGGTCGAGCCGCCCCCGGGCGAGAGCGGTGAGCCGCAGCCGCTCGTGGACCTTGAGCCTGCGGCCGAGTTCCGGTGTCCAGTAGGCGTCCATCAGGGGGGCGGCGAGCGCCGCCTTCTCCCGGCGTACGGTGTCGGACTGATTCACCAGTCCGGGTCCGAACTGGGGCAGCAGTGTGATGACGAACGGACGCACCATCAGTGAATCCCGGTGGGGTCCGGGGGGCACCAGGTCGGCGATGAGCTCCATGAGGGCGCGGGCCGAGTCGAAGCGCCGCCGGTGGTCGCCCTTCTTGGTCATCTGGTTGCCGTCCTTGCGGCCCACCAGGTAGTAGCAGGTGTAGTCGGCGACGACGGACACGCCGTTGCCGCGCAGATACGCCTCCATGGTGAACAGGGCGTCCTCGCCCGTCTTCAGCTTCTCGTCGAAGCGCATGCCGAGCCGTACGAGGAGGTCGCGCCGGAACAGTTTCTGCGCGCTCAGCGTGAACTTGATGTTGGATTCATAGAGGTCGGCGTGGTCGACGGTCTCTTTCCACATCGACTTCGCGGCTCCGCGGTCGACGCCGACGATCTTTCCGAGCACCACGTCCGTGCCCGCCCGGTCGCCCATGGCGACCATGCGCTCCAGGGCTTCCTCGCCGAAGTAGTCGTCGGCGTCGAGGAAGAAGACGTACCGGCCGCGGGCGAGCTCCAGGCCGAGATTCCGCGGGCTGCTGGGGCCTCCGGAATTGGCCTGCCGGACGACGCGCATGGGGATCGCCGTCCGGGCGGCGAACTCCTCCAGGTAGGCGCCGGTGCCGTCCGTGGAGCCGTCGTCGACCGCGACGATCTCCAGCCGTCCGGCGCCGATCGTCTGTGCCTCCACGGACTCCAAGCACCGGACGAGGTAGGGCATCGCCTCATACGCTCCGATGATCACACTGACATCGGGCTCGTGGTTCGTCCTGGGCAGGTCCGCCATATGCACCTGTCGATTTCATCACGAAAGAAGGCGTTTTGCCCGGCTACGCACCCTCCATGCACCGACACGCCGAACGGCCCGTACATCCCTCCCTCAGGAAGACGTACGGGTCGCTGCCGGGGTTGCATCCCTTTCGGACAGTCCGGCCTTCCGGGCCGCCCGGTCGGTGTGCGACTCAGCGCGCCGGCGAGGCCCCTCCGGCGACCGCGGTCTCCGCCGCCGCCTCCACCGCTGCCTCCGGCGCCACCTCGGAGACGCCCACCGCGTCCGGGTCCGCCACGGCGCCGGCCTCGGCCGGCGCCTCCGGCTCGCCGGTGACGGCGCTGTCGCCGGGGGCCCCCTCACGGTCCGGGACGGCGATGACCTGATCGCCGAGCCGCTGGGCGACACCGGCGTTGCGGGCCTCGGCCTTGGCGGCGAGCGCCCGTACGGCGGCGTTGAACTGCTCCATGGAGGTCGGCTCGTCCGGGCCCAGGAGATACGACTTCAGCTCGCGGCGCGCCCCGGCCAGCACATCGGCCGCCGGGTCCGCGACGGCGGCCAGCAGCCCGTCGAGCTCCTCGGCGCTGTTGGACAGGATGACCGCGGCCCGTACGGCGGTGTTCTGCCGCCTGAACTCCTCGGCTCCGAGCTCCGCGGAGTCGGTCACCGCGTACGGCTTTCCGCTCGCGATGAAGTCGGAGACCACGCTGGAGATGTCCGAGACCATGGCGTCGGACTCGTTGAAGCAGTCGTACAGCTTGGGCTCCGCACCCACCACCGTACGGTGCTCCCACCAGCCGAAGGAGCGCCAGTAGGCCTCGTTCCACGCGGCCCGCAGCTGCGCCGTCTCCACCTCACGGGCGGGGTCGGCGAGCGAGACCCGCGACTCCTCCGCCTCGTCCCCACCGGCGCGGCCCACGACCGCGAGCTCCGCGAGGCGGGCGTTGATCCGTACCAGCTCGGCCGTGGCGGCGCTCCGGGTATCCGCCGTCCGCTCGGCCTCCTCCGCCCAGCGCGGCTCGGCGGCGCGCTCCGCGGCCGCCTTCCCCAGCATCGCCCGGATACGGGCGTCGACCGCCTTGGCCTCGCGGCTGCGGATGCCGGTGAAGGGGTGCGGCTTGTAGATGATCCGGACCGGGTCGTCCGCGGCGAGCAGCCGGCGCACGATGTTCTCGCCCGCCAGGAGAAGCGAGGTGTTGCCGGGGCTGTCGTCCCAGCCCTCCCAGGTGGGGGCGTACAGCACGGTCGGGATGGGGTTCTTCACCGCACCCGTCCAGCTCTTGATGGGCTCCAGCTGGGGGCGGCCGACCTCGACGATGTCCTCGTCCCGGACACCCACGTCGGCCAGCGCGTAGCGGTCGCGGCCGGCCCGGCCGGCCGTCCAGACCTCGTCGTAGACCTTGGAGTACGGGTTGACGCTGGCGAGCTTGTCGCTGTCACCGTGGCCGATGAAGACGTGCTTCATGGTCGGCACGCGCAGGATGTGGATGTTCTTGCCGACGTTGGCCGGATACAGGCAGACCCGGGCGGTGGAGAGGTCCAGGTTCATCAGGTGCGTACCCGCCGGGACGCAGAGCACCGGGACGGAGGTCTCGGCCAGCTGCGGGACCAGACCGCGCTCCCGCATGATGATCAGCGGCCGGCCCTCGACGCGGGCCATCGTCTCCAGCCACATGTTGCCCTGGTAGGCGGACTCGTTGGAGCCGGAGAAGTAGAGCACCACGGTCGGCTGGTACTCACGCAGCCAGGTGTCGACGGCCTTGAGCACGGCGGCCGCCGGGGGCACCAGACGGCTGCGTCGCACGTACGGGACAAGCGCCACGGTGTAGAGCAGGGCGAGCAGCAGGGTGAGCGCGGCACCGGCGTAGCCGACCCCGTCCTCGCCGGTCCCGGCGGCGATCAGGATGCCGGCCATCGCCGCGATGTCGAGGTGCAGCATCTTCTCGGCGGAGCGGTGCAGCAGCGCACCCGGCGGGGCGTCGGGGATGCGTACGGAGTGCAGGTCCACGTTGCGGGTGACGACCGGCATGGTGCGGCGCAGCCGGATCAGGGTCGTCACCGCGCCTTGCGGGGCCTGCAGGCCGTAGAAGATCAGGAAGCAGGCGACCGCCGTGTAGAAGAGCGGCTCCTCGGCGAGGCCCAGCCGGGCCAGCAGCAGGACGAGCATGAGCTGGCGCAGCAGGAAGCGGATGGACAGTCCGGCCCGCACCTTGCCGAGCCGGTTGATCAGATAGCTCCCCCGCTGGTGCAGATACCAGTCCGCGGCATATGTGAGCGCCGCGGCCGCCGCGAAGAACCAGATGTTCGGAATGAGCGCGGCGAGCATGACACAGGGGTATCCCAGCCCCATCAGCAACGCTGCCGCGAGCTCTGACCTGCTGCCCACACGGGCCAGGCGAATAGCTGTCGAAATCACGAAGAACCTGCTCCAGGGGGGTGCCTGTCGGATCACGCATGGGGGAAAGTGTGAAGAGAAGACTGCACGAACACGGGCCTCTGCCGTCGCGCTAAGCGATGACAGAGGCCCGTATACACACAATGGTCAAGAATTATTACACATCCCCTTGACGGTCCAGCGCGTAGGCCAGCGCCTGCTCGAACCCGGAGGACGCGGAGGCTTCGGCCGTCGGGTCCTGCTGCCGTACGTCGACGACGTGACCGGTCATCTCGGAGAGCAGGACGTCCAGCGAGGTGTGCGCCACGGCCTCCGAGGAGAGCAGCGAGCCCTCCGGCTCCTGGCCGAACGCCTTGGTGCGCATCGGTGTCGCGGTCCGCTCCGGGTTGACGCAGTTCACCCGGATCCCCTCGCCCGCCCACTCGTCGGCGAGCGCCTGGGTCAGGTTGACCATCGCGGCCTTGGTGGAGGAGTAGAGGCTGTACTCGGCGCGGCCGCGGGTGTAGCTGCTGGAGGTGTAGAGCAGCAGCTGGCCCCGGGTCTCGACGAGGTACTTGTAGGAGGCGCGCGCGATCTGGACGGGGGCCAGGTAGTTGACGTTCAGAGCTTCCTGGATCGTCGCGTTGTCCGTCTCGGCCAGCTTGCCGATGCGCAGGACGCCCGCGGTGTTGATGACGTAATCGACGCGGCCGGTCTCGGCGTACGCCTTGGCGAGCGCCGCGTCGACGTGGTCCGGGTTCTCCACGTGCGTGCCGGTGGTGGAGCGGCCCAGCGCGTAGACACGCGCGCCGTGGCTCTCGGCCAGCGCAGCGACGTCGGCGCCGATCCCGTACGAGCCGCCGAAGACGACGAGGGTCTTACCGGAGAGCAGCTCACGGTAGGCGGCCTCGTCGGCCTGGCGCGGGGCGGCGGTGGAGGCGAGCTGGAAGAGCTTGTCGGTGATGAAGACGTCGACCGGCTGGGTGACCTTCATGTTGTACTCGTCGCCCGCGACCACGTAGATCGGCACGTCGGGGAGGTACTTGAGGACGACCGAACAGTCGTCGGTCGCCTGGAAGTTGGGATCTCCCGCCGCGATCCGGTACGCCTTGCGGATCGTGGAGAGCTTGAACGCCTGCGGGGTCTGGCCGCGGCGCAGCCGGGAGCGGTCGGGGACCTCGGTGATGAACTCCCCGTCCCCGCCGTGGGTGCGGGTCACGATGATCGTGTCCGCGGAGGGGATGGCGACGTCGACGGCCTGGTAGCGGTCGAGGGCCTCGACACAGTCCCTGATCACACGCTGTGACAGCAGCGGGCGCACCGCGTCGTGGAAGAGGACATTACGGTCCTCGCCCTCGGCCAGCCCCTCGCCGAGGACCGCGATGGCGCGCTCGGTCGTCTCGTTGCGGGTGTTGCCGCCCTCGATGATCCGCGTGACCTTGGTCAGCTGGGCCCTGGCGACGATCTTCTCGACGTCGGGTACGAAGCCGGGTGCCATGAGCACGATGACGTCGTCGATGTCCTCGGCGTTCTCGAAGATGGTCAGCGTGTGCTCGATGACCGCCTTGCCGGCGATCTTCAGCAGCTGCTTGGGGATCGACAGTCCCACGCGCTGCCCGGTGCCACCGGCGAGTACGACCGCGGTGGTCCGGGGCTTGGCTTCGTGCGGCTCAGACACAGACGACCTACCTTGCTATGACGGGGGAACAGCGCGATGCTCGCACTCTCCGTGACCGTCTCGCAAGGTGGACGCCGTCCGCCGCACCCCCCGCGGAAACCGGCAGTTCACCCTCTGGCCAGGGAGGTTGGACGGCCCGGGTCCGGTACGCGCGTGATCCGATCCACAGAGATGTTGCATAATCTGCACATCTGTGGCCCTTGCGCCGCCTCTGAGCGGACCGCCGGGACGGCCGGACCACCGGACATCCGGCCCGAGACGACCGGACGGCTGGACTCCATATGGACAAGGCCTTGATCTGGTCGTATGTGTCGGTTGCGGGTCCCAGGGTACAAACGAT
>NZ_JBEXSI010000084.1:0-20583 GCF_040613515.1 Streptomyces sp. NPDC006261 | reverse complement strand
GGGGTGTCCGGCCCGCGTTGCGGGCCAGACACCCCGCGGAGCGGGTCCCTCCGCGCTGCGCGCGTCACAGCGAGCCGGGTCGCTGCGCTCCCCGGCCGCTCCCGCTCCGCGTGAGCGGATGCGGTTCGCTGCGCTCACCGCCGGGCGGCACGCGCTGCGCGCCTGCCGCCAACCGCAGGGTGTCCGGCCCGCGTTGCGGGCCAGGACCGGCCTCCGGCCGCCCCGTGGCTTCCGCTGCGCTCCAGCCACACTGGGCGAACCCGCCAACTCCCCGTGCGAGTAAGGCGTGCCACGCTTCGTGCGGCCCACCCACGGGCCTGCGGCCCGAACAGCAAACAGGAAGGAGCCGGGGATGACAGGTAGTCGGGTGAGTGGCGGGGCGGGGGCCTGGTCGCGTGGAGAGAGGGGGCGGGCTGAGGGGGCGTCAAGGCGTTGGGTTGGTTTGCGGTAGCAGTTTCGGCTACGTGAGAGGGAATCTCGCGATTCTGTGTGCTTCATTTTTGTAGTCAAGATAAGCTATGGACTCAGAGCACACCACCCCAGACCGCTGCGGAGGGCTATCGAGGTCCATCCCTCGGCCTTGCTGGTGCTCTGGTGAGGCAGAGCAGCCACCCGATCACGTCAGTCCAACCGTAGCCCTAGTGGCTCCTCTACGTGCAGTTTCCCGTTCCCCGCTGCTCGAATCGATCGGACGGCACTCCAGGAGAAGGCAGGCGATATGTCGAGCACAGACCGCGTTGACCAGCGCGAGGCAGCCCAGCGAGAAGCCATTGACGCGGTCGTGCGTGCCCTCGAATTGCGTGCAAGATCGCTTGTGCCCGAACGGGGGCTTCGAACGCAGGTGATCATGGCGACCGGGTCCGGGAAGACCCGGGTGGCGGTCCGCAGCGCGGAAGAGCTCCAGGCGGGCCGTGTGCTGGTGCTCGTGCCCTCGCTGGACCTGCTGGCGCAGACCGAGACCGCGTGGCGGGAGGGGGGCCGCCGGGGGCCGATGATCGGGGTGTCCTCGCTGCGGGATGAGGAGGTGTCCTTTCCCAACACCACGGACGTGGACGAGCTGGTGGAGTGGACGCGGGGCCTGGACAAGGTGACCGTGTACGCCACGTACGCCTCGCTCGGTCTGGGCACGCTGGAGCGGGCGCACGCCGGGGGTCTCGCGGCCTGGGACTTGATCGTCGTGGACGAGGCCCACCGCGTTTCGGGCCGGATCGGGAAGCCGTGGGCGGTCGTCCACGACAACCAGAAGATCCCGTCCCTGCGCCGCCTCTACATGACGGCCACGCCCCGGCTGTGGCAGCTCGGGGACGACGACGGGGCCGGCGCACCGGGCGAGCTGGTCGCGAGCATGGAAGACGACCCCGAGGGCCCCTTCGGCAGCCGGGCGTTCACTCTGACCCTCTCGGAGGCCATCGACCGGGGAATCTGTGCCCCCTACCAGGTCGTATGCGTCGACGTCACCGACACCGCGCTCCAGGCCGCGCAGCTCCTGGGAGCCGAAAGCCGCTCGGCAGAGGTCCGCGGGGCCCGGCTCGCCGCTCTGCAGACCGCCCTGGTGAAGGCGTCGGCCGAAGAGGGCTTCCGCAGGACGCTGGTCTTCCACCACGTGGTGAAGGAGGCAGAAGCGTTCGCGGCCGGTCTTCCCGACGTCGCCGCGCAGCTGCACGCCGCCGACCCCGAGCTGTACCCGAAGACGATCTGGGCGGACTGGCTCTGCGGCGACCACAAGCCGCTCCACCGGCGTCGGCTGCTGGGCGAGTTCGCGGCCGGGATCGCCACGGACGGCACCGTGGTGGAGAAGTGCTACCTGTGCTCGGTGAAGGTCCTGGGCGAGGGCGTAGACACCAAGAACTGCGACTCCGTCTACTGGGCGGACGTACGCGGGTCGATGCCCGACCTCGTCCAGGCCGTGGGCCGGGCGCTGCGGATGCAGCCGGGCGAGGGAAAGATGGCCTCGCTCGTGGTGCCCGTGCTGCTCGGGCCCGACGAGACGGCCGACAACATGCTCACCTCCCGGGCCTTCGGCGGATTGGCCAAGCTGCTGGAGGCACTGCGGGCACACGACGCCAGGATCGTGGAGAGCCTCGCAGAGCAGCAGGCCCCGAGCCGCTACAAGCCCGTCAGCAAGGACAACAGCGGCAAGAGCACGGACGGGACCGGCGAAGGCTCCGGAGGCGTCAGCGCCCCCGCCAAGGCCCTGCTGAAGTTCTCCACGCCCCGCGACCCGGCCGCCCTCGCCGCGTTCATCAACCTGCGCGTCCTCCACCCCGAACACGAGCACTGGCGGCGCGGCGTGGAGGCCGCCGTCATCTACGCCCGCGAACACGGCGACCTCCGCGTGCCGTTCACGTACCGCGTACCCGCCGTCGACGACCAGGAGGCGGAAGACCCCAGGTGGCCGGCCTCACTCGCCAACTTCCCGCTCGGGCAGTGGACCGCCGACAACCGGCGCTTCTACGCCCGCGGTGACATGGACGAAGACCGCATCACCCAGCTGGAGAAGCTCGGCATGGTGTGGAGCCACTTCGACGTCGCGTGGGAGGAAGGTCTCGCGGCGGCGCGCGGGTGGGCCGAGGTAAACGGGCACCTCCTGGCCCCGCTGGACGCCACGCACCAGGGCTACCGGGTGGGTACCTGGCTGAAGAACGCGCGGGCCGCCGCCCGGCGTGCCCAGGAGCTCGAACAGCGCCAGGCCGAAGGTCTGCCGGTGGAGTCGTGGGCCGGCGCCATGTCGGCGGAGCGGCGCGAGCAGCTGGAGGACATCGACCCGTCGTGGTGCCCGGCCTGGCCGGTGGAGTGGCAGCGTGCCTTCCACCTCGTCCGGCTTCACCTGGAGGAAGTCGGCGGCACTCTGCCGACCGAGCCCGGCGAGGTGATGCACCAGGGCGAAGACCTCGGACGGTGGGTACGGGCGCAGCGGCTCGGCTGGGACAAGCTCACCACCGTGCAGCAGTGGATGTGCGAGCAGGTTCTCGGGATCACGCCCCCGACCGAGGAGGAGAAGCCGCCTCCGCGCCGTACACAGGCCGACAAGTGGGCGCTCAACTACCAGGCCGCCAAGCAGTACTACAAGCGCGAGGGACATCTCCGCGTACCCCGCAAACACGTCGAACGGATCGTCATCGGCGAAGACCAGGAGGAGCGGGAGCTCCGGCTCGGGGCCTGGATCAGCAACCAGCGCAGCAGGGCCGCCACCCTGACACCAGAACGGATGGAACAGCTGTCCGCCATCAGCATGCGATGGACCTGATGCACCGCGACGTCGCCACCACGACAGGAGCAGGTTGGAAGCGCGACCAACTCGCCGCCTAGGGCGGTTCCGTGGCCCCCGCCCGAGCCGGAAGCGTGAGAGCCAGCCGCCCTCGGCCCTTCGCTCGGCACCTGCCGGGCTTGGGCGAGGAAGGGTCGCGTTGAATACATCGCCGCTCGCGGTAGCAGCGCGCCCCCGGCGGAGATCAAATGGTGTATGTTTCGAGGATCAATCGATCATGGGAGTCTACGCTATGTCCGACCCGGACCGCTTGAAGCGGGTCGACGCCCTACTGGAGGGCCTGAACGACGTCCTGCCGCCACCGCGCGTGCGGGCTCAGCTGCGCCTCGCTGCGAACCTCACCCAGCAGGAGATCGCGGACGCGGTGGGCGTGAAGCGCCTTGCCGTCGTGCGGTGGGAGCTGGGGAAGAGCAACCCCCGGCGCCCGCAGCGACAGGCGTACATCCACTTGCTCAATCAGCTCGCAAAGCGTTTCCCCAAGGCCGCTGTACTGGATTTGGGCAGCGCGACGCCGGCCTCTGAATCCAGGGGGTCGGGATGACCTAACCGGCCATCGGCCGCGCGCGCCAAGAAGCGGACTAACCATCCGCCGGCCTCGCGCGGCCCGTCTCCGACCGGGCTCTTAGCCCGAGTCGGTCGCTCAGATCCAGTTGGAGCTGATCTCTGAACTGCGGCTTATCAGGCCGCTCATCTTGCACCGGCCCCTTATCAGGGCCACCGATCGTGTGCGGCCACCACAGCCACACCCGTACCGATCTGCATCACCCGCGGGCCCCCACCACAGGGGCTTCGCGATTCAGCAGGACCGAGACGGGAGGAGAAATCTCCCCCCACCCGGTCGGAATCCGCCCGCTTCTCACGAAGGGGGCTTAACCGACACATCCGCACAACCGGCTCGTCCAGCCCCGAGGGGCTCTGGTCGGTCCAGCTATATGGAAGGCAGGCGTTCTCATAGTGCCCGAAGTGGTGTCCCTCTGTCAGCTTGACCTTGTCCGTTTCAACCCGATTCAGGCGCTGCGGTCGTCCCGTGTGACGAGATCGGCATACGGTTTCTCCCCCTTCACGCAGTTCGTACCGGAAGTGGAATTTCCGGTACGAAGCTACAAGCGCGGTGCTTTCGGAGCGGTCTCGCCGGGCTCGGTCGCGGCGTCGGCCGCCCGGCTCGTTCACCCGCTCCCCGAGTTCGTCAACAAACCCGTCGACGACGTCCTCCGCGAGGGCGTCGTCCTGTGTGGCGGGACGGCTCCCAAGATTCTTGCCCGCCGTGCGGGAGCGCCGGGGAACGTCGCGCCTTCCCGGTCTCTGTCCACAGGTGTTCCGTTGCGGGGTCGGCGGGTGCATGAGGAAACGCGAGTTCTGCCGATGCCGAACGGGGGTGTCTGCTTTGGCGTGTGCACCGGCCCCATGACGACTCAGACGATGTTCGCATGTTCGGCCCGTGCGGTGTCCGCCGGTCCGGTCGGGGCGGTGGGCCGATGAGCGCCGTGGCGGCCCCGGCCGCGTTCGCTCGCCCTCGCTCGGGGAGTTCCGTCGGCGTGGCCTCGCGCCGTCGACTGCGGTCGGTCCCGGCGCAGGCCGGTCCGGTCGTTCCGCTGGAGCTGGGCAACCCCCTCCAGCTGACCAAGACGATGCGCACCCGGCTGCTCGCGGCGGTGCGCGCGCTGTTGTCGGACCCCAGCCTGAAGGGTGCGGACGACCCGGTGCGCTTGGCGGCCGTGGTGCTGATGGCGAAGGCCAAGGTGGCAACTGCCTACAGCACGCGGATCACCGCGAAGGAGCTGGGCCGGTGGATCGGGCTGAAGCAGTCCCGGGTCGCGCACCACGTGCTGCCGGAGCTGCGCGAGCGCGGCGTGCTCGGCTCGAACGAGACGACGAACGCTGCCGGGTGGATGACGGGCCTGGAGTGCTGGGTGATCCCGATGTACCGGGCGCAGCACGGCGGGGACCGTCGGCACGTCCTGGCGCTGTCGCGGGTGGAGCTGATCGTGCTGCTGAAGCTGATCGAGACGCTGTTCGCGCCGGGCTGGGGGCACAAGGACGGTTCGGTCACCCCGGCCGGGATGCTCGCGGACCGTACGGGGCGCGGGGCGGCGACCGACCGTCTCGGGCTGCTGCTGATGGTGCTGTCCTCGAACGCGAAGGGCTGGCTCCAGCTGTGTTCGGGCAGCGTGGACACCGAGCGGGGACGTCCGGCGGTGACGGTGGCGCGGCTGCTGGGCTGCTCACCGGCGGCCGGGGCGAAGGTGCTCTCGCGGCTCCAGGAGCAGGACGTGCTGTCGGTGGACCGGCGGGAGACGGCGTCGGGGCTGAACTCGCGCAGCCGGGTCCGGCTGCTGCCGGTCGCCAAAGCTCACGGGATCGCCGTCCGGGAGGCCGCCGACGCGGTGCTTTCAGACCTCGCCGTTAGTGCATCCGGAGATCATGAGGCGACGTTTGAGGCTGTGACCCCTGTGGTTACTGGGGTTCAGGGCGCCGGGGAGGGCCTGGAGGCCGATTCGGCAAACCGCGCCGATGCTGCACACCCTCACGCCTCTCACGCTTCTGTGGTTACTCCCGGTGGGTCTCTCTCGCTCTCTGGTGGCTTTTCCGGCGAAGGCCGTGGTGGGAACCACGATCTGCCGGACCGCGCGTGCGTGCGCGAGGACGGCGGCCCGCTCCGCGGGGAAGAGCCGAAGAAGTCTCCGGTCGATGAGCTGGGTAGGCAGCGGGCTGCCGGTGCCGGGGCCCGTGGCCGAGTGAAGGCCGTGGGTGGTGGAAAGCCGCAGCAGCAGCGGAGGGTGGGCCTCCCGGCAGGACGTGGTCTGCGGGTGGCTCTGGGGCCGGTCGCGGGCCTGTGGGAGCAGCTGTCCGGCTGGCAGCAGGACAAGGTCGAAGCGGCGACGGAGGCGGAGCTGTCCCGGCTGACGCGCCTGCTGAACCACCCGGAGATGGCGCCGCAGCTGCTGGCCGACCGGTTCACCGACCGGCTGGAACAGACCGGCGGCGAGGCCCTTGTCGACCAGCCGTACGGGTGGCTGACCCGGCGCGGTGTGGTGCAGCGCCAGGCGTGCTCGGACCGGCGGTGCGACGACGGGGTCCGGCTGGACACCGGTGGCGACTGCGAGAACTGCGGCAACGTGCTCCACGTCCGGCGCGCCCGCCGCGCCCGGATCGCTGCGGACATCGGCCGGGAGCTGCCCGGCCTCGGTGGCGACGAGCGCCGGCGCGTCCTCGAGGAGCGGCTGCGCGAGCAGGCGGCCATCGAGGCGGAGGACTTCGTGTGGCGCCGTGAGCAGGCCCGCGCGGAGCAGGCCCGGCGGGAAGCGGCGCGTGCGGCTGACCAGGAGCGGGTGGAGCGCGAAGCGGAGGCCGCGGCTGCTGCCGATGCGGTGCGCCAGGTCCTGGCGTGTGAGGACTGCGGGCAGGACCGGGCGGCCGGGCTGTGCGAGGCGTGCGGCTACCGGCGCCGGACCGAGGCCCTGATCGTGGAGGCCGGGATGGTCGCGGCCACCTGGTCCGTGAATCTGACCGATCCGGGGGCCGTCGCCGCCGTCGCCGCCGACGTGCGGGGGGCGACGGAGCGCGAGATCGCTGCTGTCCGCGCCGACTACCTGCGCGCCATGGACGCGGCCGACCAGGACGGCGACCCGGCGGGTACCGCGTCCGTCCTCGCGTTCGGCGCTCTCCACACCGCTGAGCAGGCCCTTGCGGAGCACCGGCGCAACGCTCTGGCGATGCTGGGGCGGAACGAGGAGGTCGAAGCGGAGGCGAAGCGGGCGTACCGGACCGAGCAGAACCGGCGCTGGTTCAAGCACAACCCGAACGGCGCGGACGCCCTCACGGCGGCGACGAAGGCCGCCGACACCGCCGGGGAGCGCGCTGTCGAGTACCTGCTGGCCGCGCGCCTGAAGCAGCTGCGCGAGCAGGCGGCGGCCAGCACCGGGGCCGCCGTGCCTGCGCCGCGAACGGACCGGCTGCCCGAGCTCGCCAGTTGGACGGCGACACGCAGGAGGCGTGGTTCCACCTCCTGAACAGCTTCTCCTGCAGAGAAGGCGTGGAAGGCTGGAGACGATCCGGGTGCGCAGGCGGGGGTGGAACGGCATGGGCGAGCGGGACGAGGGCGGCGATGGGGGCCAAATTCGGGGTCAAGCTGTTGCGCAGTTATCAATGAGCGATTCAGGTGCGATTTAACGCGCGAAGAGATGCGCGATCCGCTATGATGCGCTATTGGAGGTGGCTCTGTGTCCACGGAGAACGAGCTGTTCAGCGCCGTCGATGCGCTGCTGGAACAAGTAGCGCAGGACGACTTGCCGGTCCCCGCGGAGCGCAAGCGTCTGCGTGAGGCGGCGGGCCTGAGCCAGGCGCAGATCGCCACGGCACTGGACGCCCGCCGGGAGGCCGTGGGGAACTGGGAGACCGGCAAGACCGAGCCGCGGCCGCCGAAGCGTGCCGCGTACGCCCGGCTGCTGGAGGGCCTCGCCGCCCGCTTCCCCGCCCCGGCCGCCGACGCGCCCGCCGCTCCGGTGCCGGTGGTCCCGGAGTCGTTCACCGGCCCCCCGCCCGTTCCCGCCCCGGTGGCCGGAGCGTCGGCGCCCCCGGCTGCGGTTGCTGCCGTACGACCGGCGCCCGCTGTGGAGCCCGCCGCGTCGTCGCGGCGGCCGGGTGTGAAGAAGAAGGCGGTAGCGAGGAAGACCACGGCGTCGGCGGCCGCCGTCGACCCTCGCTTCGAGAACGGTCCGCTCGCGGTCATCGACTGCGAGGACGGTCAGGTGTCGGCGTACTGCGTCGGCGGCCTGGTCCTGGACGTGCCCGCCAGGACGATCCCGGCGCTGGTGGACTGGACGCTGACCGAGGGCCGCCTCGGGCAGGCCCGGCTGCACCGCAACGGCCGCGACGCCGACCCGATCCTCGTCCTCACCGCGTCCGCACTGGAGCGCTACGGCCTGCCGGTCGCCCTGTCGGAGGAGGAGCGGCACGCGGGTCGACTCCCGTCCGGCCACAGGGTGGCCAAGCAGATCGAACGGGCCGGGCTCCAGATGAGTCAGCGCGGTTTCGGCCCGTGGGCCCGCCTCTACCGCGACCCCGAGGGTTCCCGGCGCCGCTGCGTCCAGCTGTGCATCCTGCCCTGGAACGCGCTGGACGTCCGGGAGTGGGGCAAGAAGGACGACCCGCAGCTGCTGCTGACGATGCACCCGGCCGACCTCGTCCAGTACCTCGGGCTGTACGCGGCGCGGGTGATCACTCCGCGCGGCAGCACCGCGACGACCGGTCTGGAGCTGATGACCGCGCTGCGCCCGCCGACCCGCGCGGAGAAGAACCCGGCGACCGGCGAGTTCGAGCGGGCTTTCAACGACGACGCGATCACCGCCAAGTACGACGTCGTGCCGTGCGAAGTCCCCGACGAACACCCGATCCTGAAGAACGCGGGGTTCGCCCGGCACCACATCCGTACTCCGGCCGAGATGCTGATGGAGGAGGCGTACGACTGGTGCCGGCCTCTGACCGATGAGGAGTGCGCCAACCCGTACCTGGTCGTCGTCGACATCAACATGTCGTACGCCGCAGCTGCGAACGGTCTCACGGTCGGGCTGAACGGGCCGACCCACCTGGAGAACTATCCGAAGTTCGATCCGGCGCTGCCCGGCTCGTGGCTGGTCGACCTCAGCCACGCCGACCTGTCCCGCGTACGGGTCAACGGCCGCACCGTCGACGGCTCCCGGCTCCCGAGCCCGTTCACCCCGCAGGGCAACCACCCCGAGGGCCCGGCCTGGTATGCCACGCCCACCGTGCAGTACGCGGTGGAGCTCGGCTTCGATGTCGCGCCGATCGAGGCATACGTTCGCACCCGGACCGGCCGCTACCTCGACTCCTGGTACAAGCGGCTGCGCGACGCCTACGTGGACACGATGGCCGACATGAGCGTCACCACCGACCTCAGCGGGAGCGAGTTCCTCGAGGCGATGGCGCGGCGCAAGCAGGTCGACCCGACGATGGCGCTGCTGGAGACCGCGATCAAGGCGACGGCGAAGGGCGCGATCGGCAAGCTGCGCCAGCGCTCCCGGGGCCAGGTGCCGTACTACGAGCCCTACCCGGCGTTGGACCGGTGGACGTGGCGCCCCGACATCCGGGCGGCCGTGCTCGCCAACCAGCGGACCGGCCTGCACCGCAAGCTGATGAAGACCGCGGCCGCCGCCGACCTGTACCCGGTCGCGGTCGGCACCGACGCAGTCGTCTACCCCTCGCCCGGCCCGTCCCCGCTGGACGTCCTGCCGCACACGCCCGAGGGCAAGCCCACACCGGGCACGTTCCGGCTCGGAGTCTCGCCCGGGATGGTCAAGCACCAGGGCACCCAGACCGTCCTGTGGGCAGAGCAGCAGTTCGAGGAGCGCGGCGGCGTCTTCAACATCTCCAACCTCATCAAGACCGACCAGAGCGCCGGAGAAGGGGAGTAACCCATGGTCGACTCGGTCGGGGACAGCCTGGACCGCGCGCTGGAGGGGGCGTTCACCCGCCGCCCCCCGCAGAGCGCCCAGGCGCAGATGAAGTACCTGGTCAAGCAGCTCAAGGGCACCAAGGCCACCGCCCAGGTGCTCGGAATCTCCCAGCGCACCGTGGAGCGGTACGTCGCGGGCAAGCTCAAGCGGCCCCGCCAGGAGCTGCGCGGCCGCCTGGAGCGCGAGGTCAAGAAGCGGTGGCAGCCGCAGATCCGCGCGAAGGCGCGGAAGAAGGCGGCTTCCACGGACGGCCTGGTCGTCTCCACCCGCGCTCGCTTCGGATTCGAAGCCGCCGGCGGTACAACCGACGATGCTCGCGTACGGGACATCACCCAAGCCCTGCCGCCCGAGTACGCCGGCAAGCTGTTCAGCGCACGGGAGCAGGGCGAAAGCGAGGACCAGCTCCGGCAGATCGCTGCCGACGGTCTGGCCCGGATGTACTTCCGCGCGAACAACTCCCGCGCGCATGGTCTGGGCGTGGAGTTCACCGACGTGGAGCGGCTCGACATCGAGCTGTAGGTGAGGCTCCTGTACGAGCGCCGCCTTCCCGGCATTTCAGCTGCTGGGGACGCGGCGTTTCGCATCCTGGGAAGGCCTGACAAGGGCAGCGCGTCGGTGCGGCACGGTAAGAAGAGGCGCTGGACCTATCACGGCGTGATAAGTCGTCCAGCAGCCCGGGACCGCTGAGGGGTTATCACGGCGTGATAAGTCGTCCAGCAACCCGGAGCCGCTGAGGGGTTATCACGGCGTGATAACCCCTCAGAAGTTTGTAACCTTACTAACGTGTCAATGGCAGAAAACCATCCAGGTCGTTAGTACAGTGACGTCTATGACGTCACCTGACACGGGCGGCGACCGAGAGAAGGTCGTCACCAAACTCACCAGCGCCCTCCGGCAGGACCTGAAGGTCCGTGCCGCCCTGCACGGACTCGACATGCAGAACGCGGTCGAGGCCGGTATCACCGCCTGGCGCGGCCTGGGCTCGAACCCCGCCCAGGTCGACACCGTAGGCGCGGAGACCTACGCCACTTTCCTCCCTGCCGGCCTGTGGGACAACTTCCGCGATGACTGCAAGAGCCGTGGCGTCTCCCTCACCCAGGGCATCGCCCAAGCCGTCACCCTCTGGCTCGACAACAACCCCGTCCCCGAGGTCAAGCGCCCCACCACAGTCCGCCGCATCGTCGTCTGCAACCAGAAGGGCGGCGTAGGCAAGACCGCCGTCACCGCCGGCCTCGGCGAAGCACTCGCGGAAGACCCCGGTGTGCTCGTCCCGGTCCGGGTCTCCAAGCACTTCGCCGCACTCCTCGAAGACGGCGAACGCCCCGAGGACCCGCTCGCCCTGGAGGATCTTCCCGGCTTGGGACAGCGAGTGCTCCTCGTCGACTTCGACCCTCAGGGCCACCTCACCAAGCAGCTCGGCCACGACCCGCTCCCCATGAACGGGGACTCCCTCACCAACCACATGGCCGGCGAGGGCAAGGGAGCGCTGCCCGACCTCATCGTCGCCGTCGGCGAAGACCGCTTCGGAGGCCGGCTGCACCTTCTCCCCGCCTGCACCGACGCCTTCCTCCTCGACGTCCGCCTCGCCTCGGTCCGCGCCCGGGAAGCAGCCCTCGAACGCGCCCTGCGCGCCGTCGAGGCCGACTACGACGTCATCCTCATCGACTGCCCCCCGAGCCTCGGGCTCAGCATGGACGCCGCCTCCTACTACGGACGCCGCCGCGACAACGAGGGGGCCGGCAACTCCGGCGTGCTCATCATCGTTCAGGCCGAGGACAGCAGCGCCGACGCCTATGGCCTGCTCACCACCCAGATCGAGGACATGCGCGGCGACCTCGCCCTTGATATCGACTACCTCGGCCTCGTCGTCAACCACTACGACGCCCGGCGCGGTTACATCGCCACCTCCTCCCTCCAGTCGTGGATGGACATAAAGGATCCTCGTGTCGTCGGCGTCATCGGTGACCTCAAGGAGCAGAAGGAAGCCGTCCGCGCCAAGCGCCCCCTGCTCGCCTACGCGCCCCGGTGCGAGCAGTCCGTCGCACTCCGAGCCCTAGCCCGGGAGATCAGCAAGTGAGCAAGGCCAAGAACCTCGGTGCCGGCACGTCCTTCGCCCAGGCCCGCCCCATCAGCGCCCGCCGGGCGGCGATCGGAGCCGCCACAGCCGTACCCACCGAAGGCGTCCCGGACCCCACCGAACTCGCGCTCGACCTCATCAGCCACAACCCCGACAACCCCCGGGAAGAGCTCCGCGATCTTGAAGGTCTGGCCGACAGCATCCGCGAGATCGGCCTCGTCACCGCCATCACCGTCGCCACCGTCGACTTCTACCTGGCCGAACGGCCCGGACGGGCTGCCGATATCGACGAAGGTGCCAAGTACATCGTCGTCGACGGTCACCGCCGACTGGCAGCCGCCCGTATCGCCGGCGCCGCCAACATCCGGGTCAGCGTCAACAACAGCCTCGCCGCCACCGATGAGACGCTCCTTGAAGCCGCGTTCGTGGCCAACGTCCACCGCGACGACATGAACCCCATCGAGCAGGCCCACGCGCTCAAGAAGCTCGTGAAGTTCTACGGCTCGCAGAACAAGGCCGCCAAGCGCCTCGGCATCGGTCAGTCGACCATCTCCTCCAAGCTCTCGGTGCTCGACCTGGACCTGGAACTCCAGGCAGACCTCGTCGAAGGGCGCCGGACGATCGAGCACGTCCGCAACCTGTCCACGCTGTCCCCCGAGGAGCAGCGTGCGAAAGCTGATGCTCGGGCGCAGGCCGCGGACCAGAAGGCCACTGCCAAGCGCGACCTATCACGCCGTGATAACTCTGCCGCCGAGACTTCGGGCGCCGCGGAGCACCACACCGCGGCGGATGGGACCGAGGCCGGCCTCCCACGCGGCGACAGTGCGGGTACGGGCGATCTCGGATCTCGAACGGACGAGGTACCGGCCCCCAGAGCCACGTCGGAAGCGCTCGCTCCGTCGCAGGCCGGGCCGCCGCAGGGGCAGCTCATTCCGGCGATGCCGCTGCACGACGGTGCTGCCCTGATGGACTTGGCCTTCGACGGCCTGGCTGCCGACCAGCGCAGCGCCTTCATCCAGCGGTACTTCAGGCGCAGTACGGGCGTAGACGCTGTGGTGGCAGACCTCCGAACGGACCTCGCACGACCGGCGCGTGCCTCGCTGGCGGAAATCCTTCAGCAAGTGGCCACAGGTCTGCTTGAAGAGGAGTGACCAGCTGTCCGGAGCCTCCGGCGAAGCCGAGATGATCCCAGCTCAAGATCGCCCATGGCCAGGCCGTACAGGCGGGGCAGCTCACCTTGAGAAGTTGCCGGAGTCACGACAGAGGCAGAAAAGGCTTCCTGCTGCTGGAGACCGGGTTCAGGAGCGCTTGAACGGCCCGGACGGGGAGGGAGGCGCAGCGACCGGACGTTAGCGACCGGACGCGCGCGATCCCATTCGAGAGAGTGCGTAAAAACGCAGGTCAGCGGTGGTGATGGGGGAGAACAGCGACTGAAGCGACCCAAGGTTCAGGTATATGGAGACATTCGCGTGTGTGCGCGTGTGCGCGTGTATGCGTCATATATAGGGAACTTGAGTCGCTTCAGTCGCTGTTCTCCATTGCGTACGCCTGTGACCTGGGGTTCTGTGAACCTGCTACCGAGCGGCTGAGCGATCGTCAGTCGCTGATCGCTCAGCCGCTCGGTCACTGGGGCTCTTGGTTAATGCGTTCATCTGTTCTGACTCATATGCCTCTCCTCTCCCGGAGGTTTCGCTAATCTGACTTTGCGAGTTGAGTCGCTTCAGTCGCTGATGGGGGAAGTGAATGGCAGCTGAGCTGCAGGTTTCGCGCAGCGACCCATGGCAGTTCAGAAGAGCTGCCCCGGTCGCTGCGCAGCCTCTGACGACTGCTCGGTGGTGTGCGCGCGAGGGGTGGCCGGTTCACCCCCTTGCCCCAGGCCGTAAGACGCCTGTAGGCAACTGCGAGACGTGCCGTGCTCCGGGGCATGACCGGGGGATGTGCGGTTGTCTCCGTGCGGGCCGCTGGTGCCATGGCTTTCACGCGGCCACGCTCGACTTGGACCGGATAGGGCAGTGGTGGGGCTCCCGGCCTGCTCTCGGCGTGGGCGTCGCCACCGGACCCGCCGGCTTGGTGGTCATCGACATCGACGCACATGCTTGTGAACTCCCCGGCCGGGAACGGCTTCTGCCCGGAGTGGGGATATCCGCGGCGGTCGACCTGACCGGGCTGGCCAACGGCTTCCACACCCTGGGCGTGCTGGCCGCCCTGCGGGGCGCCGTCAGTCCGGCGGACGACGAGTCCACCCTGCGCGTTCGCACCCCCTCCGGCGGCCTGCACGTGTGGTACCGCAACGACGGTGTCCACCGCTGGCAGTGCTCCGCCGGTTCGGGCGGTGGCGCACGAGCTCTCGCCTGGCAGGTCGATGTACGGGCGCACGGTGGGTACATCGTGGCGCCGGGGACCGTGACGTCGGCAGGGGTCTACCGGCCCGTGGGAGCCGTACGGGTGCCCGCTCCGCTGCCTGCCTGGCTTGCCGGGGAGCTGGAGCGCACCGGGCACCTGCCGTCAGCCCCTGCCTCCTCCGGGCCCCGGCCCGTTCCGCCCCGGGCCCGGCAGGCGGTTCTCGCGGCGGGCGGCGGCCGGAGGGCGGGGGAGCGGATCCTGGCGGGCGTCCTCGGCGAGGTGACCGCGTGCGCCGCCGTACCCGAAGGCGCCGCGTTCTCCGAGAAGCTGAACCGGGCCGCGTACACCGCCGGCGGCCTGGTCGCCGCGGGACACATCACCGAGGCCGAGGCCATCCGTTTCCTGCGGGACGCGGCCGAGCAGGCCCGCCCCGGGCAACAGCGCCGCTGTCTGGCCATCATCCGCGGTGGGCTGAGCGCGGGCACGGTCCGCCCGCTGTCTCTCGGGGAGCGCGGGTGAGCGTGGACGACGAGAGTGTGCTGTCCACCTTCGACGTCCAGGCCGTTGCCGCGCAGATTCTCGCGCAGCCCGCCCCGCCCCGGCAGAGTGATGAGTCCGCACGGTACGCGGCCGCCGCCCCGGGTGCGGGAGGCGAGGCGACGGCGGACGGGCTGTTGCCGGACACGCTCACCGACCGCGGCAACGCCAAGCTGTTCGTCAGGCTTTACCACAACGACTACCGGCACGTCCCAGGTATCGGCTGGTTCCGGTGGGACGGCACCCGCTGGCAGATCGACGAGAACGACACCGTCATGTGGTCCGCGGGTGACCTGGCGGAGTCCATCGCCGCCACCGACCCGCGCGGGGTCTACACCCCGGCCGCGCTCCAGCAGCACCGCCGCCGCACGTTGAGCACCAGCGGGATGAACGCGATGCTCACGCAGGCGAAGTCCGCCCCGGGCATGGTGCTCAACGCAGCCCGGCTGGACGCTGATCCGTACGCTCTGTGCACGCCCGCGGGAATCGTCGATCTGCGGACCGGGCACGTCCGCTCCGCGGATCCCACGAAGGACTTCCACTCGCGCTCCACCTCGGCCGGGCCGCAGCAGGTTCCCACGCCGCGCTGGAACCGCTTCCTGACCGACACCTTCGGTGAGGGGCCGGAGGGAGCGGAGATGATCGACTTCCTGCAACTGCTCCTCGGCTACTCCGTCACCGGCGATGTCGGCGCCCAGGTGATGCCGTTCCTGTTCGGCTCCGGCAAGAACGGCAAGTCCGTACTGCTCGACGTCCTGATGAAGCTCCTTGGGGACTACGCGGACGCGGCGCCCCCCGGGTTCTTGATGTCACGGCCGTACGAGGGTCACCCGACCGACCTGGCAGAGCTGCACGGCCGGCGTGTGATCGTGTGCAGCGAGGTCAAACCGGGCGACCGTTTCGACGAGGCCCGCGTCAAGCTGCTCACCGGTGGCGACCGCATCAAGGCGCGCCGGATGCGGCAGGATTTCTTCAGCTTCGAACCGACGCACAAGATGTGGCTGCTGGGCAACCACCGGCCAGAGGTGGGCACGGGCGGCTTCGCGTTCTGGCGGCGGATGCGGCTGATCCCGTTCGAGCGGGTCGTCTCCGACGTCCGCAAGGTCGACAACCTTGCGGACGTCCTCGTCACCCAGGAGGGCCCTGGCATCCTCAACTGGCTCATCGAGGGCGCCAGCCGCTACCTCGGGGGCGACAAGGACTTCTCGGGGCCCAAGCGGGTCCGCATCGCGACCACGGCGTACGCCGAGACCGAGGACCACACCGGACGCTTCGTCGGCGAGACCTGCCGGCTCGAGCCTGCCCTGCGGGCGGAGCAAGCCCAGCTCTACGCGGCCTACAGGAGCTGGTGTCAGAATGAGGGCGTTCCGGCGATATCGTCCCGGGCCTTCGCGGCACGTATCCGCGAGATGGTGGGACTGGTGTCACCGAAGGAAATGATCCTGTCCAATCAGCGCAAGTACTACCCGGGCATCGGCCGGCTCGCGGACGAGGAGACGACATGAGCTCCCTCATTGCAGAGGATGAGATCGTCCACGAAGTGGACCTCGTCTGGCTCGAGGACATCGGCCGGCTCGACTACGTCCGCCAGAGCCTGGACCGGTTGCCGACCCGGCGCGGCCGGCCGGCGTACCACCGCGACGGCCGGATGGTCGGGTACGCCCTGCTGGGGCCGAAGGCAAAGCCGTCCCGCTCCTCCGGCACGTTCAGGAGGCGGGTGTTCTGGCTGCTTCCGCACGACCGGGACACCGAGCCCGACGGGCTGTACGCGAGGGGGGCTCCGGCGGAGGCAGTGGACGCGCGGACCCTGGCGCCGGGCGGCAAGGGGCACAAGACAGAGCGGTCGGAGGGCGGACCGATGTCCTCGGCCCGCCTGGGCACCGCCGGCTGACCGGCCGACCACCCCCCCTGTCAGCGGACGAGGGCTCCGGCGGTCAGCTGTCCGGCACGCCCCGCTCGAGCCTCACCGGACATTCGGCGGAGACCGCTGAAAAAGAACGGGCCACTCGTTATCTTTTCGGCGTGGACGCGTGATGGGTCCGGACGGGGGAGGGCAGCACAATGCGCAGGGGGACGCCAGGCGGAAGACCCGGCCCGGGAGGGCGGTCAGGCGACCGCTTCCACCGCTTCCGCGGCGGAGATCCGCTGGGAGTACTCGACAGCCTCGGCGTAGACGCTGGCCGCCCGGCTCTCGGTCATGTCCACGGAGGCGAGGACCGAGGACTGCACGATGCTGGGCAGCAGGTGGCGCAGCAGTATGGTGACCCTGCGCACGAGGTCCCTGTAGTCGCTGAGGGCCTGGGACATGGACTGGATGCCGGCGTAGGTGCCCACGATGACGTCGGCGGTCTCGCCGGTTTCGATGTGGGGCAGCAGCTCGCCCTGGGCCCGGGCCTTCTCCAGCCGGTCCCGGACCGGGGCGGCCCAGCTGCGGAACGGGCCGCTGCGGTCGAGTTCGTGAGCGAGCTGGTCCATGGTCAGCCGCACCCCTGCCCGGACCATGGGGTCGTTTTGCAGGCGGTAGGTGTGGAGCATGACGATGTCCACGATCTCCTGGACCTTGGACGCGCGGTCGGGGATGACGAGACTCTGCTCCTGTGCGGACAGCACACCCTGGGCCAGCTCGTCCTTGGACTGGAAGTGGAAGTACAGGGCGCCCTTGGTCACGCCGGCCTCGGAGAGGATCTCGGAGATCCTGGCCGTCTGGTAGCCGCGCTCCTCGAAGACCTTCGCCGCCGCCAGCAGGATGGTCCGGCGCGTACGGATGCCACGCTCCTGCTCTGCCATGTAACGCCTCCACACGCTGACGACCCCTGGACCGGTCCGATTTACAAACCGGCTAGTTCGTATCTTACCCCTGGAGTGGTGGCAGCATGAGGTGGTACAGCAGGTCACAAACCGGATCGCGCGATTCCTGTCGGCTGGAGGACCTTCGATGATCCTGGTGACCGGCG
The DNA here is from genome assembly GCF_040613515.1 of Streptomyces sp. NPDC006261. Classification (NCBI taxonomy): domain Bacteria; kingdom Bacillati; phylum Actinomycetota; class Actinomycetes; order Kitasatosporales; family Streptomycetaceae; genus Streptomyces; species Streptomyces sp. NPDC006261. Next base: position 2,931 of record NZ_JBEXSI010000084.1, on the reverse strand, counting down.
CCACCGGGACCGTGGGGCGCGAGGTGTTGAACCGGCTGCCCGCCGACGCAGCGGTGCGCGTCTTCGCCAGGAATCCCGTTGCTGTCCTTGAGGCTGCGTGCCGGGCCGAGGTCGTTCCCGGCGGGTACGAGGATCCGGCGGCGCTGGGCAACGCCCTGCGAGGGGTGCGCAGCGCCTTCCTGGTCACCAGCCGCATCGGCGGAGACCAGGACGCCCGCTTCATCGAGGCCGCACGGTCCGCCGGGGTGGGCCACGTGGTCAAGCTCTCCGCCGCCGCCGTCGAGGACCCGCTGGCCGATGGCCTGATCACCCGTTGGCAGCGGGAGAGCGAGGACCTGCTGCGCGGATCCGGAATGGCGTGGACGCTGCTGCGGCCCCGTTCGTTCATGTCCAACACGCTGTCCTGGGCCAGCTCCATGCAGAAAGCGCAGGTCGTACGGTCCTTGTACGGGGCCTCGCCCAACTCCTGCGTCGACCCGCGCGACATCGCCGACGTGGCGGTGCGCGCGCTCCTCGAACCGGGGCACGAGGGCCGGGCCTACACGCTGACCGGCCCGCGGCCGGTCACCGCGGTCGAGCAGACGGCCCAGCTCTCCGAACTGCTGGGCCGCCCGCTGCGCTTCGAGGAGCTGGAGCCGGACCAGGCCCGCGCCCTGTGGAGCGCGCGCCATCCCGCACCGGTGGTCGAGGCGCTGCTGCACAGTGCGCGACGACAGCGGGACGGCGCCAAGGCCCAGGTGACCGGCACGGTCGCGGAGCTGACCGGCAGGCCGGCCCGGTCGTTCCGGGAGTGGGCCGGGGCCCACCTCCCGGCGTTCGGGCCCTTCTGACGGTCAGGCCACCGGCGCCGGTACGGCCGGCCACCGGGCCGGCCGTGGCGGTCGCGGCGCGCCGGTGGCGGCTCAGTCGGTGTGCGCGGCCGCCCTCACCGTGGACGTGAAGACGAGCTCCCCGCCTTGACGCCCCGTCACGCGCACCGCGACCTGACCGTCGGGCACGCCCTCGCGCAGTCGGTGAGCCTCGACAAAGCACGGGGCGTCCAGTTCGGCGTACCGCTTGAATTCGCCGGTGATGCTGAGCGGAAGGAAGGAGGGACGTTCCAGCACGGCGGCCGCGCTCTGCCGGGCGGCCTCGAGCAGCACCATTCCCGGCACGTGGTCGACCGGGTGGTCGAAGAGCACGGGGTGGCGAGTGTCCACCCTCAGCTGCCAGCGGTGGTACTCGCCGATGGGAGACAGGACCACGTCGGCCGGTGATGTCCGGCCCACGCTCTGCGGTGCGGCCGGAGCCGTCAGGGGGAGGGGGCGGTGCCCGGTGTCGAACACACGCTCGGGACGCATCCGCCGGTACACGGCCGGGCTGGTGCAGGAGTAGGAGATCCGCCCGGTCGCGGCGAGCTGTCCGTCGCGGTGGACAGCCGTCTCGTAAGAGAGCCCCGCCAGCTTGCCGCCCCGTCGCCGCACCTCGGTACAGGTGACCTCGATGTCGAGCGAGGCGGGCGTCTGCCGGAGGTCGAGGTGCTCCGGGTGGACGGTGAGGTTCAGGTCCCACAGCAGGAAGTGGTGGCCGAAGGGAACACCGAATTCCGCATGGCCCAGAAGCGAACCCACCTGCCGGATTGTTTCGGCGACCATGAGCGGATCGTGGTGCTCTCCGCCGATGGGTCTGAAGAAACTGTGGCAGCGCGGCCACTGTGCGGCCACCCGGAAACGGGTGTCGTCCTGGCGCTCCCAGTCGGTGAGCATGACCTCGGCGACGGCCGCCCGATGCACCAGTTCCTTGGGCACGGTGGCCGTCAGGGGCGAGTGCCAGCCCTTGGGACCGTTGGCCGAAGCCCTTCCCTCCGGGGTCGGACCCGCAGGTATCTCCGGGCGCAGAACTCGAAACGTGGTCGCAGTCATTGCTCTCCCTGAACAATCGGCGCTGGCGAGTTGCGGTGGTGGAGTCGAGGTTCGAAAAAAAGATACATACTAACCGGTTTTGGATTCCAGAGGAATTCGATCCTCCAGAAACGGAAGTTCCAGAACATTGCATTCCGCTCAGCCGTCTTAGCGGCTTCTTCCCAGCTAGGCGTCGCGCCGCCGCCGTACGGCTCGCCGCCCGCCCCCTGGTGAATCTCGAGTGGGGCCGGAGCAGCCCTTGAGGCAGGTGGTGGAGCGTGGCCCCTGACCCGAGGAGGAGTGATGGGCAGTTCGGGCGGTGAGAGTCGCGCCTTCCGTGTCGAGCGGGGGCGCGCCAGTGACGAGGAGCTGGCCGCGGTGACCGTGGTGCTGTGCTCCGTGCTCGCCGGGCGCGGCGAGGAGGGCGACGGGACGGAGTCACCCGACGCCCCGCTGTGGCACCCCGAACGGGCTGCCGCGGCCTACCGCTCTCCGTACAGCTGGCAGTAGTCGGCAGGTGTTGGACCAAGGCTGATCCGTGTGCGCCCAGGTAGCCTCCCGTTCACAAACCGCATATGCGGTTTGTAAGCTGAGGGCATCGACCGGGCCACACCTTGCGGGAGGGGCATGTCGTGACTGTTCTGGATGACATCTCTCGGGCCTCTGCGGAGGCGGCGAACGCTCACGGGCGTGCGGCCGAACTGCAGGCGATCCGTGAGCTGGCCCGGCGTGGGCCGAGTGAGAGGGCGACCGAGGCGCAGCATGCCAAGGGCAAGCTGACCGCGCGTGAGCGCATCGAGCTGTTGCTGGACGCGGGTTCGTTCAAGGAGGTCGAGCAGCTGCGCCGGCACCGGGCGACCGGGTTCGGCCTGGAGGCGAAGAAGCCGTACACGGACGGTGTGATCACCGGCTGGGGCATGGTCGAGGGCCGTACGGTCTTCGTCTACGCGCACGATTTCCGGATCTTCGGCGGGGCGCTGGGCGAGGCCCACGCCACGAAGATCCACAAGATCATGGACATGGCCATCTCCGCCGGTGCGCCCCTCGTCTC
>NZ_JBEXSI010000083.1:0-21246 GCF_040613515.1 Streptomyces sp. NPDC006261 | reverse complement strand
CGGTGGGGGTGGGCTGCTATGCCGTCCTGACACCGCTTCGCATCCAAGGGGGCACCGGGTGACCTACGCCCGCACCGAGCAGTGATCAATCGGGGGGTTCCGATGAGCGAACGGGCAGGGTGCGGCCTGCCTCCGTCCGGCTTTGATTCCGATGGGTGCGTTACCGACCACCTGTTGTCCGCGCAGAGCATTGCGGTGGTGAGGATCGCCAAGGTGTCATACGCGAGCGCTGACCAGGTCCGGGCCATGATCCACAACTGCAAGACCGGCGGCTTCGACTCGCTCTGCCCCAAGTACAAGGGGGCCGGCCCAGGGCACTCACGCTGGCGGAGCGGCGCGAGATGAAAGAAGGCCCGGCTCGAGCACCTCTACGCGATCGCCGACGGCGGGGTCGTACCCGAGGCGGGCGAACCCAAAATCGTCTTCTGCATGGACGAGTTCGGGCCCCTCAACCTGATGCAGCACTCAGGCCGGCTGTGGACCGAACGCGGAGGCAAGCACAAGAACCCCGATCGCGAACCCTGCCGCAGGCGCCGGGCGACCTACAACCGCTACGGCGGGGTGTGCCACCTGTTCGCAGCCCTGGACCTGACCCGAGACAGGCTCTATGGCCACATCAAGCCGGTCAAGAGACAGACCCAGTTCCTGAAGGTCTGCCGGTATCTCCGCAGCCTCTACCCGCCCCAGGTCCGGATCGCGATCGGCAGTGACAACTTCTCCCGCACCTGACTACGAAGAAGTGTCAGCGGGGCGGCACCTGGGCGGCGGCGCGCAACGCACGACCTGCCGCTACATCACCTGGCGAAACCTCCACGCCGACGACCAACGCCTACGCGCCGTCGTCGGCAGGGCAAACGTTGCCTGATGCAGCATTAGTTATCGGCAGCCGGTCGGGCTGCCCCGCTGGTGGGGTGACTCCGATGACGCAGGTAGCCGCGGGCTCCGCACGGTGTCGTAGGAAACTTGAGCGGCACGGAGGTCTGCCCCGATAGGGTCGATTGAGGATCACGCAGACGTACTGGTGAGAGACGTGGACGTCATCGAGGCTTGAGCGCCGGGTGCGGTCCACCTGAAAGGCGGACGGGTCACATGAGTGCAGGCGGTTCTACGGCGGACCCCAGACTGGTACGCCTCGCTCAGCAGTCCAGGAACTTCGGTTTCCTCCTCACTGACCTGCCGCTCCTCGTGGCCTACGGGGCCGCTGCTGAGAGCCACGTCTTCGACGACCCCAATACCTCCTTGATCAAGTCGCGGCAGTTCGGCGAAGCCCTCGCGGAGGAGTTGGTGAGCCGGGGCCGGGTTCGTGTCGAGGGAAGTACTCAGTTCGACCGTCTCAAGGCATTGGATCGGGAGGGTTACCTTCACGGCGACGTCGGTAACGCCTTCCACGAGGTCCGTACACTCGGCAACGACGCCAATCACAAGGGCCACGACAGCGCCGAAGACGCTTTCCGTGCCTTGCAGACCTGCTTCCGCCTCGGTGTCTGGTACCACCGTCTCCTCACCGGATCCCGGGAGCAGTTCACCTTCGTACCGCCGAGCCCTGACCGAACGCCGGCCGCCAGGAACGCCCGGCTAGCGGACGATATTGCCGCTGCCCGCAAGGCACTCGAAGAGGCCCGGCTGAGCTACCGGGATCAGGCATCACAGGCGCAGGTCGAGCAGGCTGCGCGAGCCGCTGCCGAGCGCGAGCTCGCCCAGGCCCAGGCCGAGCGCGAGGAGCTGGCTCGTCAGGTCACCGCTATGCAGGCTCAGCTGGCGGCCATCGAGACGGCGGCCGGCCAGGAGCGCGCTCACCGGCACCGTGCCGATGCCACCAGCACAGCCGCCGCCTCGGCTGCGGTCGCAGAGCGCGCTCGCTTGCTTGACAACGCGGAGCAGGCATCCCGAGAGCCGCTGACCGAGGCACAGGTCCGTTTCAAGCTCGACGAGATGCTGACGCAGGCCGGCTGGTACGTCCAGGACGCCGCATCCGGCCTCAATCTCCACGTTCAGGGTGACCGGCGCGGCAGCGGAGTCGCCGTACGCGAGGTGACCACGGCACGGGGCCGAGCCGACTATGCCCTTTATGTAGAGGCAAAGCTCGTCGGCGTCATCGAGGCCAAGCGAGAAGGCGCTGACCTCACGGCAGCGGAAACTCAGGCCAATGGATACGCCGACCATCTCACCGACGCGCAGCAGCGCTTGGTCGCCTGGCGCACCCCACTGCCGTTCCGATACGTGAGTGATGGCGGCGAGACTCGCTTCCGCTCCACTCTCGATCCGGATTCCCGTACGCGCCGCATCTTCTCCTTTCACCAGCCACGTACGCTGGCGCGCTGGATGCGCCAAGCCGACGAGGACCCGCAGGCTCCCAGCTACCGCGCTCGGCTGCGGCTTCGGATGCCCGAACTTGATGAGCGCCCCCTGCGCCCCGCTCAGATCACCGCCGTTCAGGGGGTGGAGGACTCTGTTGCTCTCGGCAGGGGGCAGCATGGCATGGGGCAGTCCCGTTCTCTCGTTCAGATGGCCACCGGCGCTGGCAAAACGTTCACAGCGGTCACGTTCGCCTACCGCATGCTCAAGCATGCCCGCGCTGAACGGGTCCTCTTCCTCGTCGACCGCAACAACCTGGGTGCACAGGCCTTCGCGGAGTTCGAAAACTTCACCACCCCGGACACCCACCGCAAGTTCGCCGACCTCTTCAACGTACAGCGGTTGGGGGCGGAAGGAATGCTCGCCTCGTCGAAGGTGGTCATCTCCACTGTGCAACGCCTCTACATGGAGCTCACCGGCCGTAACCTTCTCGACGCGGCCCCTGAGGGTGAGGGCGAAGAAGCGGACCTGCCGTACGACGTGCCCGGCGACATCGAGGTCGGCTACAACGCCACCATCCCGCCCGAAGCCTTCGACCTGATCGTCGTCGACGAGTGCCATCGTTCCATCTATGGCAAGTGGCGCTCGGTCCTGGAGTACTTCGACGCCCCGATCGTCGGTCTCACCGCCACCCCGGTCGCCCAGACCTTTGGCTACTTCAACGGCAACCTAGTCAGCGAATACACCTACCGTGAGGCGGTCGCCGACGGGGTCAACGTCGACTTTTCCGTGTACGAGATCGAGACGCGGATAACCGGCCAGGGCGGGGTCATCGCGCAGGGCACGGTCCCGGTCCGCGATCGCCGGACCCGTCGTCAACGGTACGAGGACATTGCCGAGGACATCGAGTACGGCGCGAAGGAGGTCGGCGTAGGCATCATCAGCAAAGACCAGCTGCGTACGGTGATCCAGACCTTCAGGGACCGGCTGTTCACGGAGATCTTCCCGGAACGGGCCAAACGCCATCCGGAAACCGGCGCGCTGCTGTGGGACGAGATGTACGTTCCCAAGGCCTTGGTCTTCGCGAAGAACGACAATCACGCCGAAGAGATCGTCGAGGTCATCCGTGACGTCTTCGGCAAGGGCAACGACTTCTGTACCAAGATCACGCACGCGGCAAGGAAGCCGGCCGAACGGCTCGCCGACTTCCGTAACCTTCCCCAGCTCCGTATCGCGGTCACCGTTGACATGATTGCCACCGGCACCGACGTCAAGCCCCTCGAATGCCTGATCTTCCTGCGGGACGTCAAGAGCTGGGCCTACTTCGAGCAGATGAAGGGCCGCGGTGCACGGACGCTCTCCCTCACCGACTTCGAGCGGGTGACACCCGGGGTGGGCCCCAAGACTCGCTTCGTCATGGTCGACGCAGTCGGCGTCACCCGGAAGCCGAAGGTCGACGCGGCCCCGCTGGAGCGTCACAGCGACAAGCAGATCAGCTTGGAGAAACTACTCCGCAAGACCGCCGCCCACACGATCGAGGAGGAAGAGGTCTCCACACTCGCCTCCCGCCTCGCCAAGCTCGACCTTCAGATGACGAGCGAGGAACGCGCCGAGATCGATCGGATCAGCGGTGGTGTCCCGCTGAAGGAGATCGTCCACGGCATGGTCAAGGCGGTCTCGACCGATGAGCAGCTGGAAGCCCGGGAGGCAGCTCAGCGTGTCGGCCGGGACCCCGAACGCGCGGTCCGCGAGCTCATCGAGCATGCGCTGAAGCCACTCGCCGCCGCGCCAGCACTGCGTACGAGGCTCCTGGAGATGCGTCGCGCCAAGGACATCTTGTACGACGAGAACAGCCGTGACGCGCTGGTCCGGGCGGGCGCGGCCGTTGACGACGAGGAGAGTGCACAGGCCACCGTCCGCGACTGGAAGCAGTACATCGACGACAACCGCGACGAGATCGCGGCCCTGACTATTGCCTTCGGCGCCGACTCCGACGTCCCGCCCGCCGCCGCCCTGCGTCGCCTCCAGGACGTGGCACGGAGCGTTGCCCGTCCGCCGCGCTCCTGGACCCCAGACACTCTCTGGAAGGCGTACGAGAACGTCGGCGAGACGCTGGTACACAAGCGCGCCAAGCGCACCGCCGCCGACCTCCTCGCCCTCCTGCGCTACGAACTCGCCGGCGGCGCTGAACGCGGAGCTCCGGCTCCTCGCCCCCACGAAGAGGTTGTACGGGAGCGGTACGCGGCTTGGCTCGCCCGCCAGGAACAGTCCGGTGTCAGCTTCAGTAAGCGCGAGCGATGGTGGCTTGACCACATCGTCGGCTCGACCATCAAGCGTGTACGCTTCGACACCGCCGACCTTGACTACGCCCCGTTCACAAAACGCAACGGAACGGACGGATTCCTCGCCGAATTCGGCGCGAACCGGGCGGAAGAAATCATTGACGAACTGGACAAGGAGCTGGGCGCGTGACGGACTCAGGCGCGGGAGAAGTGGTGGCGAGCGCGCCGGGTAGCAGGTTGCCGGAAGGGTGGGGGCGGGCGACACTCCGGGAGCTGTGTGAATCAGTTGTCAAGGTTCATCCTGGGGAACTGGGTAAGGAGACGTTCCGATATGTGGATATCGGATCTATCGCTTCTGGTGAGTTGGTTGTGTCCACCGCTAAAGAGATCCCGGTTCAGGGTGCTCCCAGTCGTGCTCGGCAGCTAATCCAGGTAGGGGATACGGTATTTTCGACGGTTCGCCCATATCTGAAAAAGATCGCCTGGATTCCCGAATTTCTTGATGGTGAGATTGCGTCCACTGGTTTCTGCGTGTTGAGGCCAGGGGAGGCGCTTGAGCCTCGTTACCTATTTCACCTAGTAACGTCTAACGGATTTGTTGCACGCGTCGTAGAGAAGCAGCGCGGGGCTAGCTATCCCGCGGTCAGAGAGGTGGATATCTTCGAGGAGGAAGTCGTCGTTCCGCCACTCTCTGAGCAGCGCCGAATCGTCGCCAAGCTGGACGAACAGCTCGCGCGTATCGAGGACGGTGAGGCGGCCCTTGTGGAAGCTAGGAGGCAACTGGAACTATTTGAGGTGATGCTTCTCGCTAAGGCCACGAAGGCGAATCCGGAGGCATCCTCTTGGGATTGTTTTGCTATTGGAGAAATGGCCAATGTTTCGTCTGGGGCAACCCCGCTGAAAGCGATGCCGGAATATTATCGGCACGGGACGGTTCCATGGGTTACTAGCTCAATGCTGAACGATGCTTATGTCGATAGCGCGGATAAGTTCATTACGGACCTGGCGCTCTCCGAAACAGCAGTGAAGGAATATCTTCCGGGGACAATTCTTATGGCGATGTACGGGGAAGGGAAGACGCGGGGGAAGTGTGCAGTACTAGGGATTCGTGCGACAACCAATCAGGCGTGCGCAGGAATTGAGCTCAAGCCTGCGTTTGAGTCAAGCCGTGCATGGGTGTTGGCGTTCCTTGAAGCCCTGTATGAGGAGAACCGGGAAATGGCATCTGGCGGTGTTCAGCCGAATTTGAGTCTAGGTCTAATCAAAAAGATTCGTGTTCCGCTTCCTCCGGTGGTCCGCCAAAAGGAAATACTGACGGAGTTGGCGGAGCGGCGAAGTGAAGCTGCTGCAATGCGTGAGGTGATCAAGGACGCGAGTGCGCAGGCCAAGTCTCTTCGCGGCGCCCTCCTCCACGCCGCCTTCACCGGCGTCCTCGTCCCCCAGGACCCCGCCGACGAGCCCGCTGACACCCTTGTCGACCGAATCCGCACTCAGCGCCAGGCTGCTGCCGTCAAGCCCGTTCGCAAGCGTGCCCCCCGCAAGACCACTAGCAAGCCGGCCTCCTCGGGCCAGGAAGAGCTTTCCCTGTGAGCACCGCCGTGAGTCACGACAAGCAGGCCACCCGGGCTCAGACCCCGGCTACCGCCGTCCCCGCGCCGGTCCCGACCTCCACCCTCGTCAACCGTCTCTGGTCATACTGCGAGCTGCTGCGCCACTCCGGCGTCTCGACGCTCGATTACGTTGAGCAGCTCACGTACCTCCTCTTCTTGAAGATGGCCGATGAGCGCGCCAAGCGTCCCGCCAAGTTCCGCCGCAATGCCCCTGAGGCCCCGCTCGTCCCGGAGGGCCGTGACTGGACGAGTCTGACCACCAGGTCCGCCGAAGCGCTGCTAGATCACTACGAGTTCATCCTCAAGGACCTCGGCCAGCGTGGTGGCACGATGCTCGGCGAGGTCTTCACGAAGGCAAGCAACAAGATCCACGAGCCAGCCATCCTGGAACGCCTGATCAAGGATCTGATCGACCCGTACACCTGGACCACCGAAAACCAGGACCTCAAGGGCGACGCCTACGAAGGCCTCCTCCAGCGTGGCGCGGAGGACCGTAAGACAGGTGCGGGGCAGTACTTCACCCCGCGTCCCCTCATCGACGCCATGGTCGACTGCGTCCAGCCGAAGATCGGTGAGACGATCACCGACCCGGCCTGCGGTACTGGCGGCTTCCTGATCGCCGCGCACGCGCACATCGCTACCCGTTACGAGGACGAGCTGTACGGCGACGAGGGCCACAAGCTCCAGACCGGGTCCATCACCGGTTACGAGCTGGTCCGCGAGACCGCCCGACTCGCTCTGATGAACATGCTGCTGCACGGCATCGGCACCTCCGAGGCCAAGCCGCTGATCACCATTCAGGACTCGCTGGCCAAGCCGATCCACAAGCACTACGACATCGTGCTCGCCAATCCGCCCTTCGGCGTCGGCTCGGTGACCGGCGAGGCCTACACCGCTCGTACTGATTTCTGGGCGCCCACGACCAACAAGCAGCTCAACTTCGTCCAGCACATCTACAACCTGCTGAAGACCAACGGGCGTGGTGCCCTCGTTCTGCCCGACAACGTCCTCTTCGAGGGTGGCGCGGGTACCACGATCCGCCGCAACCTCCTCGACCTGTGTGACGTGCACACCCTGCTCAGGCTTCCGACCGGCATCTTCTATGCCAACGGCGTCAAGGCCAATGTCCTGTTCTTCGACAAGACCGGCCAGCGCTCCGGAGGCCGCCCTGGAACCCGCCAGCTCTGGGTCTACGACTTCCGCACCGACCAGCGCTTCACCCTCAAGCAGCGACAGCTACGCCGTGAGCACCTTGACGACTTCGTCGCGGCCTACCACTCCGGCGGTTCCGACTTTTCGGCGCGAAAGCCCAGTGAACGGTTCCGTGCGTTCGATTACGATGAGTTGATCGCCCGCGACAAGGTCAATCTGGACTTGACGGTGCTTCAGTCCGCTTCCTCCTCCGGCACGGTCTTCGCGTCCCCCGACGTGATCGCCCAGGAGATCGTGGATGAACTGGAGACCGCTCTGGCCCAGTTCACCGCAGTAGCCCGTGCGCTCAAGCCGAGTGCACAGGCCGTGGACGACAGCATCACCCAAGGCGAAGAAGCACCAGAGCGGTAGGCCGCCGTCACCCGAGCGGGGCGATGGCGCCCGCGAGGCTCAGGCACGCTCGGGAGCACGACGGAAGGCGGGGCGAAGCATGGCGGTGGGGCGGGGCACCAGCCGGGGAGCGGCGGGGGAGCCGCAAGAAGGCGACTGGACGAGTAGGCGGATAACTGATCGCCTGTGGAAGTTCTACCGGGAGAAGACCAGCACCAAGGCCCTAACTCGCCTTGAGTTTGTCGAGCACATTGCCTACCTGCTCTTCCTCAAGATCGACCATGAGCACACCCTGCGTCCCGGGCGGTTCGCCAAACTGCCTATCGCCCCGGCTGGCACCTGGCCCAAACTCACCGACCTCAACGGCGAGGACTTGCATACCTATCTCACCCGCCTGTTGCGTGAGCTTGGCATGCCCAAGCCGGTCGACCCGCGGAGGGCCACCGCGAGCGTCCTCTTCTGTGACGCCCAGCCCTGGAACATCGACCGGATGTCCGAGCTCAGACGCCTCATCGTCGAGGAGTTCGCCCCGTACCAGTGGACCGCTGTCCCCCAGGGCGCGCTCGGGGAGGCGTTCTCCTCCATGCTCGCCGAGTGCCGCGAGGACTTCCTTACTAAGCGGCAGACCGGCCAGATCCTCACCCCGCCGCAGCTTCTCGCGGTCGTCGCGAAAGCGCTCGCCGTCACGGGCGAGGACAGAGTGATCGACGCGGCCGGCGGCCTGGGTAGCACGCTCATCGCAGCACACCGGGAGATGGCCGCCTCCGGCACTTACGTCGACTCGACAGCCATCGCGGCAGCCGACATCGACGCCCAGATGTGCCGGTTCGCCACGATGAACATCCTGCTCAACACCGGACGCGTCCTCTCGGACACGCCACCGGTCTTGCGTGCCGACTCCCTCAAGGCCAAGGGCGTCGCCACCCGGCGGCATCACCGGGACGTGGCTGCGACTGTGGCCATTTGCAACCCCCCGTTCAAGAGCGGCGACATCGTTCCCGACACCGACCAGCGCGACGACTTCTGGGCGCAGAAGGCGGACCTGCCGACCAACTTCCTTCAGCACTTAGCCATCACACTGCCTCAGGGCGCACGGGCTGCGGTCTTTGTCCCCGACGGTGTCCTCTTCGGGAGCGGTGCCGCTGCCACCGTCCGCGAAGCCCTGCTTAAGAACTGCGACGTCCACACCCTGCTGCGGCTCCCCACTGGCATCTTCCACGGCACCAACTCCAGGTCGAACATTCTCTTCTTCACCAAGTCCGTTCCCCGGCCAACCGGTGAGCCCGCCACGCGCGAGCTATGGGTGTATGACGCCCGGACCGACAACCACCACACGGACACAGGCAGGCCCCTCACGGAGGACGCCTTCGCGGACTTCCTCGCCGCCTACCGGCCCGGCGAGAGCGACCATCGAGGGCGGACCCCGTCCCGGCGCTTCCGCCGATACCCAGTGGATGAAGTTCTGGAGGGGCCGAGTGTCAGCCTGAATCTGAAAGCCAACCTCGTCACGACTCTTGATGATTTCGGTTCCCCTGGAGAGATCGCCTTGTCCATCGCTGACCACCTTGACGAGGCGGGCAAGCGCTTCCGCGCGGTGGCGGAGAGCCTCGCGTAAGGACGGTCGAGGTTCCGGCCGGGGAACCAGCCGTGCCACTGGGCAGTTCTCTTGCGTAGGGTTGCAGCCGCGCTCTGCGGCGTGGTCGGGGAGAAAGCGTGCCCAAGCCTGATCCGGAAGAGTGCCATCAGGGCGTCGCGCGGGATGCGAGGGGCCGCGGCGGACAGCGACGACGCACGAGGCCCGGGACGACCATCCAGGAGAGCGCGGAACTATGCGAGGCCCTGATATCCCGCTCCCGAGCGCGACACCTCGGCCGACTCTGCTCGTAGCAGAGCGTAACTGTGCCGAACAGGGGGGGAGGCGGTATCGGAGCGGGCAGCATGCACCACGGGTGAGTCGTGGGGTTGGCTGTCTTGCAGCGGGTGTGCCGGGTGGGCCGTCTCCTGCTGTAGGCACCGGGAGTGCCCCGTAGCCGTGCGGTACATACCGCACGGCATCGTGGTCGCCGGGGACCGAGGAGGATGGAGCGGGACGCAGCAGGATGTGAATGTCCGCCTCTGTGGCGTTTCCGCAGGTGAGAGGCATCACGCTTTTGGGTTCGAGTCCCACCCGCCCCACCGAGCGTCCCCAGGCAGAATCGTTCTGACCTGGGGAAACGCGTTTTCTGGGGAACTGCGGGCTCCGCAACGGTGCAGCGAACGTGCAGCGTTTTGATTGCCTGTGAGCTTTCGTAGGGCTGTGACCTGGTGTTTTGGTTACTTCTTCGTGGGACGCGTGGTGAGCGATCCCACGGCTGCTGGTCGATGTGAGACCGCGTCTCCCGCGGCACGTTCTCCGGCAGTCGTTGAAGTCCGAACTGCGCTGGATGCTTTTGGTCAGCGTGTGGCTGAGGGCGTCAGGCACTGGGATGAGTGGGGACGGGCCGGAGCGGCGGTCGCGTTGTCCGGCAAGGCGGCGGGGTGCTGGCGGGCGCGTGGTCCGGCGCCGGGGAGCGCGCCGCACCTTCGTCACGGTGGATGCGTCGGCGCGGTGCCCTCCGGGTGCGGGTTGCAGGCAGTGACGCGTGGTGTCCCCGCCTCAAGGTGTCTCGTCGCCCACCCGCCAGACGGTGACGGCTTTGCCCGACGGGCAGCAGACGCTGTCCTCATGCCGATGCCGGTTCTCGTGGGCGGTGACCTGCCCACGCGCCAGGTCGAGGCGCTCGAAGCCGCCGGCGTGACCGCCCGCGTACTGCTGGGGAGTGACGGTGCCCGGCAGCACGGGCTACTCGTCCTCGCTGGCAAAGACCAGGAAGGCCCACGCAGAGCCGGCCGCCAGGTCCCGGGTTCCGGGGCGGCGCAGGCGTCTCCCTGTCGGTCAGAACGCCTGCATGTACACCCGGGTTGTGCCACGGTCCAGTTCGAGGACGTGGATCTCGATCCACTGGACCTCGCTCCGGCGGCTGTCCCCGACACAGGGCGGACAGACTCCGGCCCAGCGGACGCCCCTCTCGGTCTGGGGCTCGGCGAGGCCGAGGTGTCCGAAGAGTTCGGTGGGGGACGGGAGGTCCTGGTTCCTGGTGCGCAGGGGCTTCTCGGGACGCAGATCCTCCGCCACTCGTACCGCGGTCTTCTCGTCGGTGACGAAGGAGAGCAGGTAGACGTCCTCCTGCGGATTGATCTGCACGGCGCCCTTTACCTCTGTCGCGCTCTCGGGCACCGCCACCTTCATGAACGCCGATGCCTCCGGGGCGCCCATGTCCTTTCCCCAGTGCGAGGCACGCCCGTCCGTCGTCCGGTGTTCATCCCCGCCGGCACTCGAACAGGAGGTGAGCAGCAGGGCGGCCCCGAGCGTCGCGAGCAGCCGTGGCCGCAGGGCAGATGGGTCGTTCACCGGTTCTCCTCGTCGCCGCGCGAGACGTCCCCGCGGGACCCTTCGCGCCCAGGGTCCGACGGTGTCACTCCGGGGGCTGAGCCACTGTTCAGGTCCTGGGTGTAGGTGCTGCTGCTACCGCGCATGTCGAATTCCTGGGCGAAGCCCACCTTGTGCAGTCGCCCCATGTCGTCGTCGGGAATGGTGACGCCCCTGGGGAACGTCGTCGATTTTCCGGAGTCCCAGTTGTACCGGTCCCACACGTTGACCTGGTAGTCGAGCGAGACCTGTGGCTTGCCGCCGTCGCCCGGACTGACGGTGACCACGCCCGATACGTTCTGCTGGTGCGACCCGACCGCGTGGAACCATTCGTCCTCCCCGAAGGTCCGCCCGATCGCCTGGCTCTCCACGGGGACGACGACCGTCCTGTCGCCGCCGGCCTTCTCGAACTCGTCGAGGGCCTTCTGACGCCATGCTTCCTGGTTCTCGGTGATGTGGAGCGTGCCCACGTCCGTCCGGAACCCGGAATCGTCGTGCAGGATGCGGTCGACGTCGAGGTCGAGCGGCTCGCCGGTGCCGCTGAGGTAGTGCTGCATGTTGCGAGATGCCGCGACCTCTCCTGTGACATCGCCTCCTGCGGCGATCGCTTGTGCCTGTGTCAGGACCCAGAGGTCGCGAGCGGTGGGATCGATCCTCCGTGTCGAATGCTCCCGAGCCGGCGTCGGCCGGTCTCCACTCGTACAGAGGAGCCATGATCCCTGCTTCTCGAAGGTCGTCACCGCGCTCCCGCAGCAGGATGCCGCGGGTCACCGGATCGAGATCACGCCACCACTCCGCCACGGCGGCCCTCCCCTTCGGCATGTTGGCGGCCTTGCCGGCCTCCTCCAGGGAGGGATAAGGACTCTTCACAGGACTTCTGTTGAAGCCGTTCATGGTCCCGTCCGTGATGTCGGAGTCGACCACGGCGGCTGCGAGGGCGAGCCTGATGCCGTCGTCGGCGTCAGTGACCGCCTGGACCGCTTGGTCCAGGAGATCGCTCCACCGGATCACCTGCGCGCGCACGCTTTCCTGGTAGCCGGGGTCATGTACGTACGCACTGCGTGCACTCTGGCTGAGCTGTTCGGTATCGAACGAAACGACGCCCTGGTCGGAGACTCGCATGCCGTCCTTGACCGCGTCAGTGCGCACGGTGTTCACCCTGCCGCGGAGGGCGGCGAGCTGGGTGTGTGCATCGCGCAGGATGGACGCAATTGCCTTGGCCTCCTTCTGAGCCCCCTGCAGCTCCCTGAGTGTCACGGTGAACCTGTAGTTCGCGGCATCGGCGCTCTGGCCGACCCACGACTGTCCGAGTGAGATGCCATGGACATCGCGTTCGTACTGCTTCTCGATCGTCTTGAACTTGCCCGCCATCTCTCCCCACTTGTCAGCGGCGTCGGCGAGTTTGGACAGGTCGCTGCTCATCACTTCGTGATAGGTCGGCACGCATCCCCCGGGCGGTCGGTCGGCTGGTCAGTAGTTGTCGATCGGGGACGGCGGAGCCAGTTGTGAGCCGATGCCGATGTCGTCGTTCTGGAGGTCGATGCCCGTTTTGCTCAGGGCGTGCTTCTCCCACGACAGTCGACCCAGCAGCGCCTTGACCTGCTGTTCCCACGTCCTGTGCGCTTTCCTCAACGCACCCGAAGTGTCCCAGCCGTGTCCGTCCCTGGCACCGAACTCCTTGACCACGGCTGTCACGCTCTCGGTGGCGTGCTTGCCGTCCCTCTCGACGTCGGGTTCCAGATCCTCGTTGATGGCCTTCGCTGCCGCCTGCTTCTTTTGCGGGCTTGAGGCGAGATCCGGGGTGCTGCCGCCTCCTGCCGCCGGGGCGAGTTGGTTCAGTCGCATGGAGTCCGTGCGCTGGGCGGCCACATCGTTCTTGATCTGCTTCCACTCGTCCCAGGCCATGGCCCCCCCATCAGCGTGATCGTTACCGATGAACATACGGAATGCTATGGCTCAGGCGACAGCTGGTGCCTGGCCAAAAGCTCGCTGCCGAGTGTCTGACGTGTGGCTGTTTTGCACGGCCCGATCGGAGCAATTGTCAATTCCTGTGGATCACCGCGGGGGCCTCAAGTGGTCCGTAGCCACTGATCGAGGATGGTGAAGTCTTCGTCGGTGAGGCCGCGGGAGGATGCGATGTGGTGGAGGAGGGTCGGGGTGGGGTGGTGGGTGGACACCCAGTCTCGATCGGCGTCGGTGATCTCGTCGTCGACCCAGACGAACGGGCGTCCGTCCGCCCATGCCGCCAGGGTTCGTGTCTTCCAGTGGAGCCCGAACCACTGGTCCTCGCGTGCATGCGCGTCGGAGGTTTCCGGCCAGTGCACGACCGGCAGGGGTGGCAGGCCGAGCCGAGGCGCGATGTCGATGTTCGCCGCTTCTTCCCAGGTGGTGGCCCAGACCAGCTCGCACGGAAGTGCCGCGAGGAGAGGCCCGAGGTGCGGGTCGAGCCGCGTCAGGTGCGCATCCGCGGTGCCTGACGGTTCGCGCTGCGGGCCGTCGCCGAACGGCAGGAGAGGCCCGTCGACGTCCATGAACAGCAGCGGGCGTTGCTTGCGCTCACTCATGCTGCCGCAGCCTCCCGATCACGCTCGACCAGGGCGCCGCGTTCGAACCGGGCGCCGTTGCGGACGAGAGCGACGAGGTGGGGTGCGGTGATCGCGCGCCACCGGGTCTGGGCGGACTCGGCGAGCTTGAACACCATCGCCAGGGCCGCGGCCGGACTGCCGGCGCCGCGGGTGACCTTGGTCCGCAGCTTCACCGTGCTGAAGGTCGACTCGATCGGATTCGTCGTGCGCAGGTGGACCCAGTGCTCGGCCGGGAAGTCGTAGAACGCCAGGAGCTCGTCGACGTCGTCGGTGATTTTCTTGACGGCCTTGGGCCACTTCGCGCCGTAAGCGCGTTCGAAGTCCTTCACCGCCTTCTCGGCGTGATCGCGGTCCTCGGCGTTGTAGATCTCCTGCAGGGCCTTCTTCGCGCCTGGCTGGGCCGATTTCGGCAGGGCGTTGACCACGTTCCGGGTTTTATGAACCCAGCACCTTTGATGTCTGGCCTGCGGAAACACCTCGGCCAGGGCCCGCCACAGCCCCATGGCTCCGTCGCCGACGACAAGCTCGGGATCGCGCATGCCGCGCCGGCGGCAGTCCCGCAGAAGGTCGGCCCAGGACTCGGCCGACTCGCGCAGGCCCTCGGCGAGCGCGATCAGCTCCTTACTGCCGTCGGTACGCACGCCCATGAGGACCAGGACGCAGGAGCGGGCCTGGCCGAGACGGATCTTGGGGTGGACGCCGTCGGCCCACACGTACACGTAGTCGGATCCTGACAGGTCCCGGTCCTGGAAGGCTGCGTGGTCGTCGTTCCACTGCTTGGTCAGCCGGGTCACCGTGGCCGGCGAGAGCCCAGCGGCCGAGCCGAGGAACTGCTCCATCGCGGGCACGAAGTCGCCAGAGGACAGACCGTGCAGGTAGAGCAGGGGAAGGACCTCGCTGATCTTCGGGGACTTCCGGCACCAGGGGGCGAGGATCTTGGACGAGAACCGCTTGCGCTCGCCCGTCTCGCCGTCGACCCGCTTGTCGTTCACCCGCGGCGCCTTCACCACGATCGGACCGGCCGCGGTGGCCACTGTCCGCTCGCGGTGGTGACCGTTGCGGACCACCCTACGGCGGCCGGCCTCGTCCCGCTCGCCCGCCAACTCAGCTATGTACTGGTTGACCTCGGCTTCCAGAGCCGCGGCAAGCATCCGACGGGCACCCTCACGGACGATGTCGTCCATCAAGGAGCCGCTCTGGGTGGTGCCGTCCTCGTTGACTACGCTCAGCACGGGCGTGCCTTCCCGACCCGCGCAACAACGCGGGCCTACTCGATGACCAGAAATCGATCACTCGGGAAGGTACGCCCTCCGCGTTCCGCGAGGCACCCCTCCCGAGTCCGATCCACAGGTCTTGAGCATTGCTCGCCCGATCGGGAGGGCTGCGCAGGCGGTTGATGGCCAGCAGGTGACCAATGGTTGCCGCGCTGGAGGTGAGGTCACCTCTAGATGCGGCAGATGGTGACACAAGACGTCCCTATGCCAAGGCGCTCGGCGACGGACGAGCGAGCAGGTGTGGCGGACAGAGACGACGGCATAAGGCCCGGGACGACCCTCCAAGGAGCGCGGAACTACGCGAGGGCCTGGTACCCCGCTCCCGGGCCCGGCACCTCGGTCGACTCCGCTCGTGTCAGAGCGTGACTGTGGCTGCCGAGGCTTACCGCCGTGCTATCCCACTCTCCGGCGGCGTCATGCTGTTGCACGACTGCTGCTTCGGCGGGGTCGGACATGGGGGAATACGGAGCTCTGAACCTCAAGAGGCGTCGGAAAGGTGGTGCAGCGAACGCTGCACCACCTTTCCGATCGAGCGGGATCGAGTAGGACGCAACTGGAGCGAAGCGGGGGTATAAATCGGTCGCTTTGGTAAAGCTGCAGGTGAGAGCCGTCACCCTTATGGGTTCGAGTCCCACCCGCCCCACCGAGCGCCCCCAGGCAGAATCGTTCTGACCTGGGGAAACGCGTTTGGTGGGGCATTTTGCGTGTGGCGGACGTGTGGCGGACGTGGTTCGTCCCACACCCAGGGTGGTCTTTTCGCGGCTGTGACCTGGGCTTTTACCGTCCCGCGCCGGTGGGGGCGTTGAGAACGATCCCACCCGCCCTGTCGTGGGCTGCCCATGCCTTCGTGCGCGAGTGGGTGGCGAAGTTTAGGTCTGATCAGATGCTGGACAGCGTCGTCGCCAGCGACTGGAACCAGGCTCCGTGGGAGAACGGTTCGGGCGGGCCCACCTCCATGCCGAGTTCGGCGGCGGCCAGGGCGTAGTCACCCTCGTCCAGAGGGAGGGCGAGTAGCTCGTGAAGTTCGCCCACGAGGCGCGCGACCAGTTGGGGGTCGGTGGTGGCGGTGTAGTCGGTGACGGCGGCGTCGTGGTCGGGGAACTCGTCGACGATGTCCTGCGAGAACCAGCCGCCGAGCAGTTGCGCGGTCTCAGGGAACCGCATGTGCCATTCCCAGTGGGTCTGAGGGGAGGACGGTTTGGGGACGTCGCCTTCTTCGATGCTTTGCTTCAGGTGGTCGGCCAGCACCGTCAGCCAGTCACCGATCTTCGATTCGGGCATGCCGGTGTCCGGGATCGCGTAGAACTCGCCCAGGCCGAGCCGGACGCGGCCCGGGGGGTTGCGGCTGTACTCGCGCAGCTGGCGCTCCGCTTCCGCGATGGCCGAGGGACGGGTGTGCCAGGTGTGGCGGAGGTACGCGTCCAGGGCACGGCTGCGCCGCTCCGGGGTGTCGTCGGCGGGCTGCCCCAGGTATGCGCGCATGACCTGGTCCAGCTCGCCGTAGCGGCGGTCGTGTTCGAGGGGCTTCATGGGCATGTGCCTGCGATCCCTAGAGGTAGAACGGGATGGTCGTGTGGACGACGAAGCCGTGCGGTTTCGACGGCTCACGGCGCAGCACCACGCGTGCCGCGCGGACATCGATGGGCCCCCGTCCGGCCAGCAGCTCGGCCTCCAGCTGGACCCGTCCCACGGGTTCCTCTCGGGAGGGCCAGGCGGCCTCGATGGTGAGGCGGGACCGGGTGTTCTGGGCGAGCCAGCGGTGAATGGCCTGCTCGTTGGCGGTCACCACCTGCTGGGTGACCCACTGGGCGGTCTCCCGGTCGGGGTACGTCGCGGATCTCGTCAGCAATGCTCACCTTTCTCCAAGGCGCCGGGAACGGTTGTTCCTGGTACCTGAGCGTGTTCTCAGTTTGCGTTGAAAGACCAGAAGACCCCGACCTCGTCCGTGCTCACGGCGATCAGTCCGAGATCCATGACGTGGTCGGTGAAGGCGCGGCCGCCGGCAAGTTCTCCGGCGAGGAAGTCCGGCGATGTGGAGGTCCGGGCCAGGTCGGACGACGTACGAAAGTCGGCGTCGGCACCAAAACGGCTGAGTACCGAGCAGGCGTCGGCCATTACATCGTCCCGGTCGGCACGAGTCCGCACAGGGCGCGCTTCGAAGAACCACTCCTGGGTCAGAGAGGCGAGTAGCGCGGCGGCGGCAGAGGCCGTGACAGGATACGTCCACGCGTGCACCTGCTCAGCCGTGAGCGGCAGGAACGGATAGGAAGGACGGATGTTCTCCCGTCCCTTCTTGTCGATCTGCCACTCCAGTGTCTGCAGGCCCCGGGGGTCGGTGACCGAGCGGTCCATGACATCCAGGACATCTCTTCCCCAGTCGTCGTGCCGTCGGGGTCCAGTCCTCGCGAAGGCGTACACGTCGTCCAGAAGCCGCTCCAGGGCGGCGTCCCAGACGGTGTTGTCGATCGGGTTCATTCGGCTTCCGTCGGTCACGGGGCGGGCATGGATGTGTAAATGATGTAGGGCGGATCGAGCCTGGAATCGTACTTCAGGATCGTCTTCACGTTTTTGACGTCGACCGCCTTCGCATCGAGCCCGTGGTCCTTGTACCCGGTCCCGGGAATGGTGTTGCCCGACCCGCCCGGATCAGGAGTGGGCTGCTTGGACACGTACCGGCCACTCACGTCACCGTCCGGGGCTGGGCTCGTGAACGCCTGCGTCTTCCCCTCTGGAGGATTGGTGGCCAGCCACGTGTCGATCTCGGACTGGCTGGCCCGCAGATTGTGTTCCGTCAGCCGCTGCGCGTCGGACATGTCTTTGAAGGACGAAGAGCCGCCGATCATGGGCTTGCGCTGCTCAGGCCAGTTGTTGTTGTCGTCGGCCTGGTCGCGCAATCGTTGGGCGAGCTGTTCGTCGGTCTTGCCGACGTGCTTGTCCAGGGTGTGACCGCCGCCCAGGTACTCGTTGCTCGCCAAGTTGAAGGTGTGATTGCCGCTGGAGCCAGCTTCAGTCCACCGCTGCTCGTGTCTGAACTCCTCCAGGGCCCGGGCCCCGAAGCCATGCGCACGGGCGACGCCGGCCTCGAACTTGGGGGCGCTGCGGTACGCCTCGTCCAGCGGCCCTTTCAGTGCCGTCATCCGGGTGGTCAGGCCGTCCAGGATGCCGGTGTATTCGGCGACGATCCCGTTCAGCTTGCCGGTGTCTAGGTTCAGTACCGTCTTGACGTCGAACGACAGGAGCAGGCCGGCGCCGCTGCCGAGGAGAGATGTGGCGGCACCGAGCGCGCTCTTCAGATCTTTGGGCTTGGCCAGGTCCTCGATGATGTCCTTGGCGGCTTTCCACATGGCGCGGTCGAGCTCGTCCTTGACGTCGCGATTCAGGTCGACGGCGGCCTCCGCGTACTCGCGGAGGATGGTGGCGATGTCATCGGCCGTGTCCTTGAGTACGGCCAGGACGGGCTGACTGCCCGTGGGGACGCGTGGCGTGACGCGGCCGGAGTTGGCGGTCTGCGCCCACTGGTAGCCGTGCTGTCGCTGCCCCCAGGCCGTCCCTCCCCACAGGGCGCTGCAGAAGGTCCGCATCGCGGCCTCCCACTCGGCCTGCTGGTGGTTGGTGATGGCCCCGACGGCCTGGGTGAGCTGGTCCGCTCCCAGCGACGCAGTGATGGAGACGTTCATCCAGCTGTGGCAGAGGGAGTTGAGGTAGTGCTGTTCCGGATAGGGGTAGACGTCTGCCACCCTGCCGACCCGGAACACGTTCTTGCACAGTGGATGGAGGAGGTCCCGGACGATTTCGGGTATGCCCTCCATCAGGCCGCGCAGGATGTCGTCGCCGCCGTCGTCGTCGCCCCACTTGATGTCGGGGATGGAGCCGAGGTTCGGGTCTTTGTCGATGACCGCGGGCCGGGGGCGCTGCTCGGCTGTCCTGCCGGGCTTGGGGTGGGCCGCGACGTCGGCCTTCGTGTAGGCGTTGGCCGTCTCGGTGAACCCGACTGCCACACCGCCGACGCTGAGTACGGACCGGCCCCAGACCTCCAGCCAGCGGTCACCGATCCTTTTGTACGCCTGGGCGAACTTCTGGGCCTCGGTGCCGGCGCCTCCTGCATCGGGGTACTTGCCCAGCTCCTCCAGAAGCTTTTTGGCGCCGCGTACCAGAAAGTCCTGTTGCACGGCGACGCGGCCGGAGACCGACCAGAGGTCACTCGGCTTGACGTCGATGGTGCCGTTGCCACCCGGCGGCTGGGCAGGGGCGGAGGGCCCGGCCATCAGGCGCCGCCTCCCCAGCCTTCGAGAACTGACCTGTTGGCCGAGGCGTAGCTGAGGTGCCCCTTGACCACGACCTCGTGCAGCCAGGCTTGGGTGGCCTTGAGGTCATCGGCCGAGCGTCCCCATTTGTCCAGCTCGTCGATGAAGACCTCGCGTGCCTCACCGTCCCAGCTCAGTACGGCATGGGTAGCTCGCTCGTACAGGATGTCCAGCTTCTTGTTCAGGGCGCGGAGGATGACCTCCAGATCCCCTGAGAGGCGGTGCAGGGTGGTGAAATCGACGGTGATCCGGTCTTCGTCCGGCATGGTGCTGATCCCCCGTGGTTCAGACGTCCAGAATGCTGGGCTCCGATGCAGATACCGGCCCGGGCACCTTGACGGCGCGGTGCCCGGTCAACCACTCAGGTATCCGGTTCGGCATCTGTGTCCTGGGCCTTGTCCGCGGCGCCGTTCGTCCGCGTGTTCTAGGCGTGGGTACTCACTTTAAGCTCCATCCGGAGGGTCGCGTGTATTTCTCGCCAGTGACCGAGGAAGGGGCAACCGCGGCATGTCGACTCAACGGGTCCCCGCTCCAGGTTCGGTCGTGCCCGTGGTGTGATCCGGCTGAATGTGATGGCTTCGGGGGCACCCAAGATCGGCATCGTGGTCGGCCGACGCGAAGCTTGGGAACGGGCGGTCGCAAGTTTTTCTGGCGGATGCGATCTGCCGGGCCGGATTGAGGGTGGCTCGAGCCGCACGGGAGGGAGGGGTGGGTCGACTCCTCTGCTTGACGGCCGTAGGTTTTCTGCACGTTCGCACGTCGGTGGACAAGGCGGCCCCCTCGACATGCCATCGCTGACCACACACGAGCTCGGTAAGGTTGGGTATGCGCGACTGCCGCACAAGCCCGAAGAAGGAGGGTGGCATGGGCGACGAGCCTAAACTCGCTTACACGTCCAGTGAGTTGAGCAAGCTAGCGGACGATCTGGATGACATGCAGGAGTACCTTGGCAAGCAGGTCAAACGCATGGACGAGGTCGTCGACAGTATCGAGGTCGGCTGGCGCGGTCCCACAGCCAATGCCTACCGAGCTCTCCATCGTGACGCCGCACTGGATGCCGTTCGCATTCAGCAGACCATGCAACTGCTCGCGCTGGGTGTCCGTCTGAGTGAAGACGGATTCACGAAGCAAGAACTCGAGACCCTCGAACAGTTCCGCAGGGTCCAAGTGGACGTCGATATCGAGGCAGAAGCCGACGCCCTCTCCACACCGGCGGTACCTCCCAGCCGCCTGAACGATTTCTGAGCTCTTTCAGTGAGGCCGTCGACCGGGTGAAGCCGTTGAGGTGTTGCAGCGCACGAGGGTTCTGCGCTGCTGACAGGGGTGTACGACATCTCGTTCTGCCGACGTAGGAGTCTCGTCGGGTTCCTGCCCTGCAGTCGCCCTGACCCATGCCCCGGTGGAATGGTTCGCCAGGCTCTTCGTCGCTCGCGAGGATGACCGTCGACGGCTACTGAACGTCACCGCATATGGTGGGCGTTGGCGACCTGGAGGGGCTATGGAAGCCCCTCGCTGCTCCGAAGTGATCTGTTGGCCCTCCCAATCGGACCCCCCTCTACTTCCGCAGGGCAGAAGTGGTGCTGAGCGGAACGACACGGGTGTGGCGAACGCCTAACCGATCCCCATCCGAGCGGGATCGAGCGGGATGCAGCCGGATGGAAACGGGAGGCTACGTCCGCTGTTTTGGCATCGTCGCAGGTGAGACGCGTCTCCCTTTTGGGTTCGAGTCCCACCCGCCCTACCGAGCGTCCCCAGGCAGGATCTTTCTGACCTGGGGAAACGTGGATTTCGCGGCTTTTTCCCGTGCGGTACTAGGGCGCGTATTGAGTCGTGATCACTGGCTGGCTCGGGTGAGGTCCTTGATCCAGATCATGGAAGCTCGGAGGTGGAGGCCGGCTTGATAGCT
>NZ_JBEXSI010000082.1:0-21759 GCF_040613515.1 Streptomyces sp. NPDC006261 | reverse complement strand
ACTGATGTCGTTGGTCCAGGTGGCGCCGCTGTTGGCCTTGCCGGCGAAGGGATTGCTCTCGGTCGCGGCCCGGCGGCCCCCTCCGCACCGGCCGCCCCGGCGCCGGGCGGCCAGGGCATGGCCCAGGGCGCCGGCCACGTCCGGAGCATGTGGCCCGACATCCTGGAGGCGGTGAAGAACAAGCGCCGCTTCACCTGGATCCTGCTCAGCCAGAACGCCCAGGTGACCGGGTTCGACGGAACCACCCTCCAGATCGGCTTCATCAACGCGGGCGCCCGGGACAACTTCGCCAGCAGCGGCAGCGAGGAAGTCCTGAAGCAGGCACTCGCCGAGCGGTTCAACGCCCAGTGGCGGGTCGAAGCGGTCGTCGACACCTCCGGCGGCGGTGCGGCCCCCCCGCCCCCCGTCGGCGGACGACCCCCGGCCCCGCAGTACACGCCCGCCCCGATGCCCTCACCCGCCACCCCGGCACCAACGGCGTACGAGGGCAGCCCGGCACACGCCCCCCAGCAGCACAGCCAGCAGAACAACCAGCAGACCGCCGCCCCGTCCTCCTCCTCCGGGCAGCAGCAGTCGCATCCCACCCAGCAGGGCCGGGGCACGGGCCCCTCCGCCCCAGAGCCCTCCCACAGCGGGTACGCCCACGAGCCGCCGCGTTCCGTGGCCCCCGAGGACGACACCGCGGAGGCCGACGACCCGGATCTCGTCGACTCCGCCCTCTCCGGCCACGAGCTGATCGTCCGCGAGCTGGGCGCCACCGTGGTGGAGGAGTTCACCAACGAGCAGTGAGGCAGGGCACCCCGGGCCGCGCACGCCGTCCACGGACCGGCGGCCGTCCGGGCCCACCGCCCCCGGCGGCTAGGCTGCACCCCGTGAAGGTCCTCGTCATCGGCGGCGGCGCCCGCGAACACGCCCTGTGCCGCTCTCTGTCCCTCGACCCCGATGTCACCGCTCTGTACTGCGCTCCCGGCAACGCCGGCATCGCAGAGGTGGCCGAACTGCACCCGGTCGACGCGCTCGACGGTGACGCCGTCGCGCGCCTCGCGACCGAACTGGGCGCCGAGCTGGTGGTCGTCGGCCCGGAGGCGCCGCTCGTCGCCGGGGTCGCCGACGCCGTGCGCGCGGCCGGCATTCCGTGCTTCGGCCCCTCCGGCGAAGCCGCCCAGCTGGAAGGCTCCAAGGCGTTCGCCAAGGACGTCATGGCCGGGGCCGGTGTGCCCACCGCCCGCAGCTACGTCTGCACCACCCCCACGGAGATCGACGAGGCCCTCGACGCCTTCGGCGCTCCGTACGTCGTCAAGGACGACGGCCTCGCGGCGGGCAAGGGCGTCGTCGTCACCGACGACCTCGCCGCCGCCCGCGACCACGCGCTCTCCTGCGACCGCGTGGTCATCGAGGAGTTCCTCGACGGCCCCGAGGTCAGCCTCTTCGCCATCACCGACGGCACCACCGTGCTGCCGCTCCAGCCCGCCCAGGACTTCAAGCGCGCCCTGGACGGCGACGAGGGCCCGAACACCGGCGGCATGGGCGCCTACTCCCCGCTCCCATGGGCCGACCCCAAGCTGGTCGACGAGGTCCTCGAAACCGTCCTCCAGCCGACCGTCGACGAGCTCCGCCGCCGGGGTACGCCCTTCTCCGGGCTGCTCTACGCGGGCCTCGCGATCACCTCACGCGGGGTGCGGGTCATCGAGTTCAACGCCCGCTTCGGCGACCCGGAGACCCAGGTCGTGCTGGCCCGGCTCCGTACGCCGCTGGCCGGTGTCCTGCTCGCCTCCGCCAACGGGACCCTGGACGTGCTCCCGCCGCTGACGTGGCGCGACGACGCGGCGGTCACCGTGGTGATCGCCTCGCACAACTACCCGGACACCCCGCGCACCGGCGACCCGATCGACGGGCTCGCGGAGGTCGCGGCGCAGGATGCGCCGGATGCGTACGTCCTGCACGCCGGCACCCGCGCCGAGGGCGGCGCGGTCCTCAGCGCGGGCGGCCGGGTCCTCTCGGTGACCGCGACCGGCAAGGACCTCGCCGCGGCCCGTGAGCGCGCCTACACCGCGCTCGGCCGCATCCGCCTCGACGGTTCCCAGCACCGGACGGACATCGCCCTGAAGGCCGCCGGAGGCTGATCGGCCGGTCACCCGCCCAGCACCACAGGCAGCCCCTCCCGCCTCCCCCGTACGCCACCGGCGTACGCGGGCGGCGCGAGGGGCTGCCGCGTGGAGTGCACAGAGCCGCAGCCCTGCCCTACGGACGCGGACACGTCAGCAGCTTTGCCCAAAGCCATTCCATCGGGTGACGACTGGGCCAGACGGATGACGCCCGCCGGGACCCCAACTAGGGTGCGGCGCAGGCGTTCCGGCACTTGGCCCACCGGCATTGCGATGTCAGTGACGGGTGCCACAGTGGGGGAGTGAGCAACCGTCGCGGGGCAGAGGGGGTGACATCCGGCCGTGTCCGGTATCGACGTGGGTGAGGAGCTGGGTGCGCGGGCCGCACAGGCCCGAGCGCTCGCCCTGCTGCGGATCCGCAGCAGGGCACTGGCCGTGGTGATCACGCCCGCGGCCGTGGCCGTCGTGCTGTTCGCCGCCGGCGCCCAGGGGCATCTCGGCGGGCCCGTCTGGGACGGGGTGCGCTGGGCGGTGCTCGGTGTCGCCGTCGTGGTGCTGCTGGTCGCCGCCGCCGTCGCGGTGTCCGTCGCCCGGGCGCGGCCCGCCGTGAGCCCCACCGTCCCCGTGGCGGAGGAGGGTGCCCCCGACCTCTACCGGCTGGTCCGGGACCTGGCCGACCGGCTGGGCGTCCCCGCCCCGTCGGCCATAGCGCTGACCCCGGACTGCGACAGCTGGCTTGAGGACCGCACGCACCGCAGCGGCGGAAAAGCGACAGCGGAAGCCAAGAGCGCAGCCCCTGTCCTGGTGATCGGCTCGCCCTTCCTGTGGTGGATGCGGGTCGCCGAGCTCCGCGCCGTCCTCGCCCCGGTCGTGGCGGGCACCGGCTCGTCCGCGCACCCCGACATAGCCGCCGCCCGGCGCTTCGTCCGCGGTCTGGACGCCGCGGTGGCCGACGGCGCCGCCCCCGGCCGGGGCGCGCTGCGCGGGGCGCCGGTCACCTTCGCCGGCTGGGTCTCCCGGCTGCTGCTGCGCGCCTGCCGGGAGCACGCCGCCGAGATGGAGCGGTGCGTGGCGGCCACGGCCTCGATGCGCGCCCAGGGCGTCGACTACGCGCTCCGCATCGCCGCCCAGGAGCAGGTCGGCCTCGCCTACGCGGGCTGGGACCGCCTGCTGACCCGGGTCGCGCTGCCCGCCTGGCGGATGGGCCGCTGGCCCTGCCGGCTGGACGCCGGAGTGGTCTCCGCCCTCACCGAGCTCTCCCGCCGGGACCGGCTGGCCGACGGCTTCACCTCGCGCCTCGGCGAGCGCCCCGCCTGCGACCTGCTCGAGGAGCCCGGCATCGCCGACGAGGCCACCTCCCTGCTCGCCGCCCGCCTCTTCCACGGCGGCCCGGCGGAGAGCGGCCCGGACTGGGCGCCGGTGGACTGGCAGCAGTATCCCGACGAGGTCGTCGACCGGAAGTGGCGTACGGAGGCGGCCCGGCTGCACCGGGTGCTCGACGCCATGGGCGTGCCCCCGGCCTCCGCGGCCGATCCGGCGGTGCCCACCCTGGCCCGGGTCATGGAACACCTGGCCGGTCCCGGCGGGCCCGGTGAGGAGCTCGCGGCGGGCATCGGGGCGGCGGTCGCCCGCGACGACGCCCAGGCCCCGGCGCCCGGCCCGGCCCAGCAGACGGCATCCGGCGCCGGCGCCGACCCCCTCGACCTCTGGGGCCCCGACCCGCTCCCCCTCTTCCCGCTCCAGCCGCCGCGTACGGGCACGGAGCTGCTCGCCGACCACGTCGCCGCCATGGTCTGCTGCGCGGCCGTGGACACGGCGGGCGCGGCGCCCGGCCTCGACTGGCTGGACGGCCCCGCGCTGCTCGTGGACGGCGAGCGCCGGGCGGACCTCGCGACGCCGGTCCTCAGCCTGGTCGAGGACGGCGACCCGGACCCTCTGCGGTCCTGGCTGGCCGAAGTGGGCGTCCGCTCCGACAAGCCCGTACGGCTGGTGTGATCCCGGGGACGACCTGCGGTACGCCAGCGGTACATCAGCGGTAAGCCGGAAGGAAAGGTTCCGCTCACGTCAATTAGCGACGAAGGGTGACGGAGTGCGTGCGTTATGTGATGTGCTGGGGACAGGCGCTGACATCGTGCGCGCCGGAGTGGTCCGGGGGACCTGAGGGAGGGGCGCGGCATGGGGGCGGAGCAGATTCGGCGATGGGAGTCGGGCGCTCTCGCGCACGCGGTGAGCGACCCCTTCGGACAGGGACCGCTGCCCTGGCTGCGCGGCAGTGAGAACTATTTCGACGACACCGGCCAGGTCGTCCCCTGGTACGCCGACCTCGGCCGGTCCACCGGCGGCGGCACCCGGACCGCCGACGACGTGCACCGGCAGATCAAGGGCTTCGTCTCGCCCGGAGCGGCCGCCCCCGGCGAGGCCGTCGACTTCCACATCACCGTGGACCCGCCCCAGCAGTTCTCCGTGGACGTCTACCGGATCGGTCACTACGGCGGCGACGGCGCGGCCAAGATCACCACGAGCCCGCGCCTCTCCGGCATCGTCCAGCCGCCGCCGCTGGCCGCCGACCGGACCGTCTCCTGCCACCACTGGTGGATGTCCTGGCGGCTCCAGATCCCGAGCTACTGGTCGGTCGGCGCGTACGTGGCCGTCCTGACGACCGCCGACGGGTACCGCTCGCACATCCCGTTCACCGTCCGCCACGACCACCCCGCCGACCTGCTGCTGCTGCTCCCGGACATCACCTGGCAGGCGTACAACCTCTATCCGGAGGACGGCCGCACCGGCGCCAGCCTCTACCACGCGTGGGACGAGCGGGGGCGGCTGCTCGGCGAGGAGGACGCCGCCGTCACGATCTCGTTCGACCGCCCGTACGCCGGGGCGGGCCTGCCCCTGCACGTGGGGCACGCGTACGACTTCATCCGCTGGGCCGAGCGGTACGGCTACGACCTCGCCTACGCCGACGCCCGTGACCTGCACGCGGGCCGCATCGACCCCAGCCGCTACCGGGGCCTGGTCTTCCCCGGCCACGACGAATACTGGTCGCTGCCCATGCGCCGGGCCGCCGAGCGTGCCCGCGACTCCGGCACCTCGCTCGTCTTCCTCTCCGCCAACACCATGTACTGGCAGGTGGGCCTCGCCCCCTCGGCATCCGGAGTCCCCGACCGCCTGCTGACCTGCCGCAAGCGCCGGGGCCCGGGCAAGTCCGCGCTCTGGCGGGAGGTGGACCGGCCCGAGCAGCAGCTCCTGGGCATCCAGTACGCGGGCCGGGTCCCCGAGCCCAGTCCGCTGGTCGTGCGCAACGCCGAGCACTGGCTCTGGGACTCCGCGGACGCGGCCGACGGCGACGAGATCCCGGGCCTGGTCGCCGGTGAGGCCGACCGCTACTTCCCCCGTACGAGCCTGCCCGAGCACGACAACCGGATCCTGCTCGCCCACTCCCCGTACGAGGACTCCGAGGGCGCCACACGCCACCAGGAGACCTCGCTCTACCAGGCCCCCTCCGGCGCGCTCGTCTTCGCCTCCGGCACCTTCGCCTGGTCCCCGGCCCTGGACCGCCCCGGCCACACCGACCGCCGGATCCAGCAGGCGACGGCCAACCTCCTCGACCGGATCTGCAAGCGGGACTGACCGGATCCGCAAGCGGGACTGACCGGATCCGCAAGCGGGACTGACCGGATCCGCAAGCGCGACAGGCCCCGGTCGAGCCCCGCGCGCGCTCCGCCCCCTCCGTACGGGACAATCGGAACCGCTCCTGGATCAATCTACGCGGAGGCACCGTGTCCGGTTTTGTAGAAAAGCCCGAGCCCGTACAGGTTCCGGGCCTCACCCACCTGCACACCGGCAAGGTGCGCGACCTGTACCGGAACGAGGCGGGCGACCTCGTCATGGTCGCCAGCGACCGTATGTCCGCGTACGACTGGGTCCTGCCCTCCGAGATCCCCGACAAGGGCCGCGTCCTCACCCGGCTCTCGCTCTGGTGGTTCGACCAGCTCGCCGACCTCGTGCCCAACCACGTCCTCTCCACCGAGCTGCCGCCCGGCGCCCCGGCGGACTGGGAGGGCCGCACCCTCATCTGCAAGTCCCTGCGCATGGTCCAGGTCGAGTGCGTGGCCCGCGGCTATCTGACCGGCTCCGGGCTCGTCGAGTACAACGCCTCCCGCACGGTCTGCGGCATCGGCCTCCCCGAGGGGCTGGTCGACGGTTCCGAGCTGCCCGGCCCTATCTTCACGCCGGCCACCAAGGCGGCCGTCGGCGACCACGACGAGAACGTCAGCTACGAGGAGATCGCCCGCGAGGTCGGTGTGGAGACCGCCGCCGAGCTGCGGCGGACGACGCTCGACGTCTACCGCCGGGCCCGGGACATCGCCCACCAGCGCGGGATCGTCCTGGCCGACACCAAGTTCGAGTTCGGCTTCGAGAAGACCGAGGACGGCGGCGAGCGGCTGATCATCGCCGACGAGGTGCTGACGCCCGACTCCTCGCGCTTCTGGCCCGCCGCCACCTGGAAGCCGGGCCGCGCGCAGCCGTCGTACGACAAGCAGTTCGTCCGTGACTGGCTGACCTCTCCGGCCTCCGGCTGGGACCGCGCGAGCGAGCAGCCGCCGCCGGCGCTGCCGCAGGAGATCGTGGACGCGACCCGCGCCAAGTACATCGAGGCGTACGAGGTCCTGACCGGCTCCAACTGGTCGTAGCCGGCCACGGAGACACGAAGAAGGCCCCGATCCGTGAGGATCGGGGCCTTCTCTGTGGAGCGGACGACCAGGTTCGAACTGGCGACCTCAACCTTGGCAAGGTTGCGCTCTACCAACTGAGCTACGTCCGCAGTGCGCCGAAGCGCGATGCTCACTATACCCAACCCCGCTCGCGGGCGAGACGCACCGCCGTGTGCCGGTTCTCCGCACCGATCTTGGAGGCGGCCGAGGAGAGGTAGTTGCGGACCGTCCCCTGCGAGAGTGAGGCCCGCTCCGCGATCTCCGCGACCGGCGCCCCGTCCGCCGCCAGTTCGAGCACCTCGGCCTCCCGGGCGGTCAGCGGGGAGTCCCCGGCGGAGATGGCGTCGGCCGCCAACTCCGGGTCGACGTAGCGGTTTCCGGCGTGGACGGTACGGATGATCTCGGCGAGCCGCCGGGCGCTGACGGTCTTCGGCACGAACCCGCGTACGCCGGCGGCCAGCGCCCGCTTGAGGTGCCCGGGGCGGCCGTGGCTGGTCACGATCATGGTGCGGCAGCCGGGGAGTTCACCGCGGAGCGATGTGGCGACCTTCACACCGTCCGCGCCCGGCATCTGGAGGTCGAGGACGGCGACATCGGGCTGGTGTGCGAGGGCCATCGCGAGCGCCTCCGGGCCACTCGCGGCCTCCGCGACCACCACGAGGTCGTCCTCCAGGGCGAGCAGCGCGGCCAGCGCGCCCCGGATCAGGTGCTCGTCGTCGGCGAGCAGGACCCGCAGGGGCCGGCCGCCGGAGGCGTCGGTGGTCATCTTCCCTCCGAGGGGACGGTACGGGAGGTGGTCATCGTTCCTCCGGGGAAAGGGTCCGGGTGGCGGGGGAGGCGCGGCCGGGCGGGGCCGTGGGCGGGACCGTCGCCGTGACGCGGAACAGGCCGTCCCCGGCCGTTCCGGCCTCCAGCGACCCGCCCAGCGCCGCGAGCCGCTCGCGGAGCCCGGCCAGGCCGGAGCCACCCTCACCCGTCCCGGCGGCCCCCTCGGCCCCGTCGTTCTCGACCTCCAGCACGACCGCGCCCGCCGTCGTCGTGAGCCGGATCACGCAGTGCCGCGGGTCGCCGTGGCGCAGGACGTTGGTCGCCGCCTCACGGACCACCCAGCCGAGGGCCGCCTGCACCGCCGGGGGTGCCCCGATTCCGGCCGGGCCGTCGGCGCCCTCGACGGTGCAGGTGATCCCGGCGGCCTCCAACACGCCCTTGGCGCCGAGCAGTTCGGTGGGCAGGTCGGCCTCGCGGTAGCCCCGTACGACATCCCGTACCTCCTGCTGGGATGCGCGGGCGATCCGCTGCACCTCGACCATCTGGTCCACGGCCGCCGCGTTCCCGCGCTGGGCCAGCTCGACGGCCAGCTCGCTCTTCAGCGCGATCACCGCCAGGTTCCGGCCCAGCACATCGTGCATGTCCCGGCCGAACCGCAGCCGCTCCTCCGCCACCGCCAGCCGGGCCTGCATGTCCCGGGCCTCCTCCGCCTGCCACATCACGGACAGGCTCCAGGCGCTCGGCCGGCCCGAGACGAGCACCAGCAGGAAGACGACGAGCAGCGAGAAGGCCGCCCCGAAGAGCAGTCGGCCGGGCACCCCGACGGCCGCCAGCAGCGCCACGACCGCCACCGCGAAGGCCGCGCACCGGAGCACGTACTTCCGGACGGGCACGATGAGCACGTACGGCGTCATGAACGCCAGCGGCAGGTCCAGCACCAGCAGGCCCAGCCCAGCGTCCTCGACACCGCCCACCGCCGCGAGAGCCACCAGCAGGCCGGTCAGCAGCGCCAGCAGCACCGCGGGGAGCCGCAGCCGCCGCGGCGGGAAGGGCTCCACGCCCCGGTAGTGAGCGAAGGCGGGGGACACGTTGCGGTTGCTCAGCAGGCACTGGGCGGCGTTCACGACGAGGAACGCCACAGCGAGGGACACCGCGACCGGGCCCTGGCCGAAGACCCTGACGAGCGGGAGCAGGCCCCAGGTGACGAGGAAGAGCCAGGGGAGCGCGCAGAGCGTGACCCGGGTGTAGAGGTCGATGCGCTGGAGCTTGGTGCGCTCGTGCCAGCCGCGCCGCCAGCCCCGTACCCGACCGATCACCTCGTTCAGCTCCTTCATGTCGTCCCTGTGGGCCCTGGCGGGATCACCGTCTCGTTCAGCCCCGCGGGTCCCAGCGGAACCACCGCTGCACAGCAAACACCGCGAACGCGGTCCAGGCCAGCGCCGCCACGGCGGCCGTGAGCAGGTCACCGCCCTCCACACCGCCGAGCCAGCCGTGCCGGATGAGGGTCATCACACCGGTCAGCGGAAGCAGTTCGAACACCGAGGCCAGGCCGTCCGGGAAGATGTCCAGCGGGACGAAGATCCCGGAAGCGAAGAGCGAGACGAAGAACAGCGGCAACGTGGTGAGCTGCGAGGTCTGGACCGTCCGGGTCACCGCGGAGGTAGCGGCCGCCAGGCCGGACATCATCACGAGACCCACCAGAAGCCCCGCCAGGAACAGCTCGGGCCGCTTCGGTGCGCTCAGGTCGAAGGCGACCGCGCCGGCCGCGACCAGCAGCACGACCTGGAGGAGGGCCAACGCGACGGCGGGCAGCGCGTTGGCGGTCAGGATCTCGCGGTCGGTGACCTCCCCGGTGCGCAGCCGCTTGAGGACGAGCTCCTCGCGCCGGGTGACGTATCCGGTGACGAGGGTCATGTAGACGACCTGGACCAGCACGATGCCGATGCCGCCGGTGAGGGCGGCGCCCGCGATGGAGAGGCCGGTGCCGGCGAGGTCGATCTGCTGGAGCGAGGCCCGGATCGAGAAGATCATCACGACCGGCAGCACCAGGGCAACGAAGATCGCTGAACGGTTGCGGAGCAGCAGGATCAGCTCGGCGCGGGCGAGCGCGGTGAGCCGCCGCGCGGAGGCGGAGGCCTTCGAGGGGGGCGAGGGGGAGCGGCCGGGGGCGGTGCGCTCGTCCGCGAGGACGGTGGAGGTCGTCATGCCGTCACCTTCTTCTTCGTCTCGTCCGTGGAGCGGCCGGACCCGGAGTGCCGGGCCCCCGCCCGGCGCGGGTCGTCGGCGCGGGAGCGGAGCTGGGTGTTCGCGATCTGGAGGAACGCCTCCTCCAGGGAGGCGGAACGGGCATCGAGCCCGAGCAGCCGAACGCCCGACTCCCCGGCCCAGCCCAGCAGTTCGTGCAGGGACTCCTGGAGCGCGGCGGTGCGGATCTCGATCCGCTGCCCCTCCGCCGCAGCCCGCAGCGAGAGCGGAAGGTGCCCCGCCGGTACGTCTTCGGGCAGCGTGAACCGGATCCTGGCGGGCTGTGACGCGGTGACCTCGGCGGTCGTCCCGGCCGTCACGATCTGCCCCTGGTGCATGATCGCCAGCCGGTCCGCGAGCGCCTCGGCCTCCTCCAGGTAGTGGGTGGTCAGCAGTACGGTCGTGCCGCCGTCCCGGAGCGCCCGGATCAGCTCCCAGGTGTCGCGCCGGCCCTCCGCGTCCAGCCCCGTCGTCGGCTCGTCCAGGAAGAGCACCTCGGGCCGCGAGGTCAGGGCCAGCGCCAGGTCCAGGCGCCGTTTCTCCCCGCCGGAGAGCTGCTTGACCCGCACCCCCGTCCGGCTCGTGAGGCCGACCATCTCCAGGGCCTCGGCGGCAGGCCGGGCGCCGGTGGTGCACGCCGACCACATCCGCGCGGTCTCCAGAACGGTGAGGTCGGAGGGGAAGCCGCCCTCCTGGAGCATCACCCCGGTCCGGGGCCGGACGGCGGCGCGTTCGCGGTACGGGTCGTGGCCGAGGACCTTGACGGTTCCGGAGGTCGGCAGGGCCAGTCCTTCGAGGAGCTCCACGGTGGAGGTCTTGCCCGCGCCGTTCGTCCCGAGCAGGGCGAACAGCTCGCCCCGGGTCACGGAGAAGGAGACCCCGGAAACGGCCTCGAAGCCGTCCTTGTAGCTGCGGCGGACCCCGTCCGCCGCGATCACCGTCTCCGCGTCCGTCGTGCCACCTGTCGTTCGGTCGCTGGAAAAGTCGTCGCTGGTCATGCTTCGAGCGTCTCCCCGGACCGGGCCCGCGAGCAGTGCGCGCTGTCACCACTGCTCATGACAAACGTCATGGGGAGGCGCGTGGAACGACAAAGGCCCTGACCGAAATCGGTCAGGGCCTTTGTCTCTGTGGAGCGGACGACCAGGTTCGAACTGGCGACCTCAACCTTGGCAAGGTTGCGCTCTACCAACTGAGCTACGTCCGCAGTGCAACCACTCGGCTTTCACCGGTGGAGCGAGCACTACTCTACCTGATCCAACGGAGTGGTCCGAGGAGTCGTGCAGAGCGGGTGACAGGAATTGCACACTGCGCCTTCCCCCTGGAAGGGGGATGTTCTACTACTGAACTACACCCGCACGCGGCTCGGGATCCGGCCTTTCGGCCTCGCCCCTCGGCGTGCTCCAGACTCTAGCCGACCTGCGGGGGTGTCGCGCAAGTCGGCTCCCGGCGGGTCTCCCGGAGCGGGTCGCGGACCGGCTCTCCGGGCCCGGTCCCGCTCTCACGTACCCCGCCTGACGGTGCGTCTGCCGACCGGGTGCGTCTGCCGACCGGGTGTGTCCGTCGGGCGGGTGTGTCCGTCGGGCGGGCGCCCCGCCGCTCGGAGGGCGGACGCTCCCGCCCGCTCCTCAGCCGGCCGCGTTGAACGCCTCGTAGACCTTCTTCGGGATCCGGCCGCGGGCCGGCACCTCCATCCGGTGCGAGCGGGCCCAGGCGCGGACGGCCGCGGGGTCCGGGGCGAGGGAGGTGTGGTGGTACGTCGCGGGGGTCCTGCCGTGCTTACTGGCATTTGTCTGCTTCCGGCCGGCCGCCACGTAAGGGGCCAGGGCCTTCCGCAGCTTCTTCGCGTTGGCGGGATTGAGGTCGATCTCGTACGTCTTCCCGTCCAGGGCGAAGGTGACCGTTTCCGCCGCTGTTCCTCCGTCGATGTCGTCGGAGAGCGTAACCACTACGCGCTGAGCCACGGATATCGGTCCTTTCCTACGGCGTCGGCGCGCGTCGGGCGTGCGCCGGTGGGCCGGCCTTCCGGCTGTTAGGCGGATACGGATCGACGGCTGTCGACTGTTCCGGTGTTCCCGGGGCAATGCTGCTTTCCCCGGTAATCATTTGTACAGCGGTGGGTACCGCATTGTGAAGCCCAGCCAATTACATCCGCGTGTCCGTGCGCAATCCGGGACGTGATTTTTTTCCAGGACTTTTCCCGCACGTTGTCGCGGCCGATATCCCGGCGTGATCTGCGCCGAGACCTCGGCGTCTGCGCCACGAGTCCGTTCCGTCCGATATCTACCCGCGTAGAATTTTCGGCCAGGTACGCTGAGTGGACCCGCGGGGGTCTGGGGAGCCCCCCGGAGAGACAGCCGCACCACACCACCACACCGGGAGTGCCAGTGGCACGCGTCGTAGTCGACGTCATGCTCAAGCCGGAGATCCTCGACCCGCAGGGACAGGCGGTGCAGCGTGCGCTGCCCCGTCTCGGCTTTGAGGGAATCGCGGACGTTCGGCAGGGAAAGCGTTTCGAGCTGGAGGTCGAGGGACCGGTGGATGACGCCGCCCTCGCCCGTATTAACGAGATGGCCGAGACCTTCCTCGCCAACACCGTCATCGAGGACTTCGTCGTGAAGGTGGAGGAGGAGAAGTGACCACCCGTATCGGCGTCGTCACTTTTCCCGGCACCCTCGACGATCAGGACGCTCTGCGGGCCGTCCGGATCGCGGGCGCGGAGCCCGTATCGCTCTGGCACCGCGACGCGGACCTGCACCAGGTCGACGCGGTCGTCCTGGCCGGCGGTTTCTCCTACGGGGACTACCTGCGGGCCGGCGCGATCTCGCGCTTCTCGCCGGTGATGGAGCCGCTCATCGAGCAGGCCAAGGCCGGCATGCCGGTCCTCGGCATCTGCAACGGCTTCCAGATCCTGACCGAGGCACATCTGCTGCCCGGCGCGATGCTGCGCAACAACCACCTGCACTTCATCTGCCGCGATCAGCCCCTGCGGGTGGAGAACGCGCAGACCGCCTGGACCTCGGACTACAGCGCCGGCCAGGAGATCAGGGTCCCGCTCAAGAACATGGACGGCCGGTACACCGCCGACGAGCACACGCTCGACGAGCTGGAGGCCGAGGGCCGCGTCGCCTTCCGCTACCTGGACGGCAACCCCAACGGCTCGCTCCGTGACATCGCGGGCATCACCAACGCCGCGGGCAACATCGTCGGCCTGATGCCGCACCCGGAGCACGCCGTGGAGCCGCTCATCGGCACCGGCCGCACCGACGGCCTCGGTTTCTTCACCTCGATCATCAAGAAGCTGGTCAACGCATGAGCCTGGATACGGTCAAGCACGCGGCCGAGACCCCGGACGCCGAGCAGCCGTGGAAGGAGCTCGGCCTCAAGGAGGACGAGTACGCCCGGATCCGCGAGATCCTGGGCCGCCGTCCCACCGGCGCCGAGCTCGCCATGTACTCGGTGATGTGGTCGGAGCACTGTTCGTACAAGAGCAGCAAGGTCCACCTCGCCCAGTTCAGCGAGAAGAAGCCGCAGTCCGACGCGATGCTCGTCGGCATCGGCGAGAACGCCGGCGTCGTCGACGTCGGTCAGGGGTACGCGGTCACCTTCAAGGTCGAGTCGCACAACCACCCCTCGTACATCGAGCCCTACCAGGGCGCGGCCACCGGTATCGGCGGCATCGTCCGCGACATCCTCGCCATGGGCGCCCGCCCGATCGCGGTCGTCGACCCGCTGCGCTTCGGCGCGGCCGACCACCCCGACACCAAGCGCGTCCTCCCGGGCGTCGTCGCGGGCATCGGCGGCTACGGCAACTGCCTGGGCCTGCCGAACATCGGCGGCGAGGTCGTCTTCGACTCCTGCTACCAGGGCAACCCGCTGGTCAACGCCGGCTGCATCGGCGTCATGAAGCACGAGGACATCCACCTCGCGCAGGCGTCCGGCCCCGGCAACAAGGTGATCCTGTACGGCGCCCGCACCGGCGGCGACGGTATCGGCGGCGTCTCCGTGCTGGCCTCGGAGACCTTCGAGTCCACCGGCCCGGCCAAGCGCCCCGCCGTCCAGGTCGGTGATCCCTTCCAGGAGAAGCTCCTCATCGAGTGCACCCTGGAGATCTTCCAGGAGAAGCTCGTCGCGGGCATCCAGGACCTCGGCGGCGCCGGGCTCTCCTGCGCCACCAGTGAGCTGGCCTCGGCCGGTTCCGGCGGCATGCGCGTCGAGCTGGACACCGTGCCGCTGCGCGACTCCTCCCTCTCGCCCGAGGAAATCCTCATGAGCGAGTCGCAGGAGCGCATGTGCGCGATCGTCGAGCCGCAGCACGTGGACCGCTTCCTGGAGATCTGCGAGAAGTGGGACGTCATCGCCACCGTCATCGGTGAGGTGACCGAGGGCTCCCAGCTCGAGATCTTCTGGCACGGCGAGCAGATCGTGGACGTCCCGCCGCGCTCGGTCGCCCACGACGGCCCGGTCTACCACCGCCCGTTCGCCCGCCCGTCCTGGCAGGACGCGCTCCAGGCGGACGACGCCGGCAAGCTCGCCCGCCCGGCGAACGCGGCCGAGATCCGTGAGCAGGTCCTGAAGCTGGTCGCCTCCCCGAACCAGGCCTCCAAGGCGTGGATCACCGACCAGTACGACCGCTTCGTGCAGGGCAACACCGTCCTGGCGATGCCCGAGGACGCGGGTATGGTCCGCATCGACGCCGAGTCGAACCTGGGCGTGGCGATGGCGACCGACGGCAACGGCCGGTACGCCAAGCTCGACCCGTACACCGGCGCGCAGCTCGCGCTGGCGGAGTCGTACCGCAACGTCGCCGCCTCCGGCGCCAAGCCGCTCGCCATCTCGGACTGCCTCAACTTCGGCTCCCCGGAGGACCCGGACGTCATGTGGCAGTTCGCCGAGGCCACCCGCGGTCTCGCGGACGGCTGCCTGGAGCTGGGCACCCCGGTCACCGGCGGCAACGTCTCGCTCTACAACCAGACCGGTGAGACGGCGATCCACCCGACGCCGGTCGTGGCCGTGCTCGGCGTGATCGACGACGTCACCCGGCGTACGCCGGTCGCCTTCGGGGAAGAGGGCCAGCTCCTCTACCTGCTGGGCGACACCCACGAGGAGTTCGGCGGCTCGGCCTGGTCCGAGGTCGTCCACGGCCACCTCGGCGGCCTGCCGCCCAAGGTGGACCTCGGCCGCGAGAAGCTGCTCGCCGAGATCCTCATCTCGGCCTCGCGCGACGGCATGATCGACGCCGCGCACGACCTGAGCGACGGCGGCCTGATCCAGGCGGTCACCGAGTCCTGCCTGCGCGGCGGGAAGGGCGCCCGGCTGGTCGTGCCGGACGGCCTGGACACGTTCACGTTCCTCTTCTCCGAGTCGGCGGGACGCGCGGTCGTCGCGATCCCGCGCAGCGAGGAGCTCCGCTTCAACGACATGTGCGGCGCACGGGGCCTGCCCGTCGCCCGGATCGGTGTCGTGGACGGCGAGGAGATCGAGATCCAGGGCGAGTTCAGCATCCCGCTGAGCGAGCTCCGTACGGCGCACGAGGCGACGATCCCCGCGCTGCTCGCCTGAGCCGCGCGCCGACCGGCGTTTTTCGAAGCCCCTGCCCGGGTCCTCCGGGCGGGGGCTTCGGCCTGTCCCCGTATCCCATTGATCGAGATTACGTAATTACGTAAGGTTGGTGTCATGGAGCTGGAGCAGTGGGTCGCCGAGCTGGAGAGGCGGCTCACGGCGCTGGAGCGGCAGGACCGTGAGTCCCCCCGCCTGGGCGACGGCGGCTTCTGGGCGTTGGACGGGCTGAAACAGCAGCTCGCCGATGCCGGGGAGGACGCGGTCGACGGGGGTGTGCTCTACACGGGCTCGGTCCGGCTGCCCACCGGCGAGCAGTACGAGTGGCAGTACGGCGCGTTCACCGAGGCCCTGCTCGACGGGGACTGGGCGGACGCCGCCGACTCGTTCGCCGCGCTGGGCCACCCGGTCCGGCTGCGCCTGCTCCGCGAGATCCTCGGCGGCCGCCGTACGGCCGCCGAACTGGCCGCGCTCGACGTGGTCGGCACCACCGGCCAGATCTACCACCACCTGCGCCAGCTGACCGGCGCGGGCTGGCTGCACACGACCGGCCGCGGCCGGTACGAGGTGCCGGCCGCCCGGGTGGTGCCGCTGCTGGTGGTGCTGACGGCGGCGCGGCCCTGACCGGAACGACCTACACGACGCCATGGGGGAGACATGTCCGTCCGCACTGTTGTGGAGAAGGCCCACCGGATCGCCTGGGTGGTGCTGATCGCGCTGGTGGTGGCCGAGTTCTTCGTGGACCTGCCCGGCCCGGGCTGGGTGACCACGCTGCTGCCGGCGGCGCTCGCCTTCTTCCTCCTGATGGCGGTGCTCGCGCTCCAGGCCGGGGCCGGAGCGCCCCGGGGCGAGCCGCATGACCCGGTCGAGGTCGCCACGCCGGTGACCGGCCGCTGGACGGCCCTCAACAGCCCGGCCGACAAGGTCCCGAGCCATGGGACGCACGTGTACGGGCAGACGTACGCCATCGACATCGTGGCCGAGCCGGAGGTGGCGGACGGGGAGCCCCCCGCCCGCCCGGCGTTCCGCTGGGTGTGGCCGCTCTTCCGCCGCAACCGCGCCTTCCCGGCCTTCGGCGCCCCCCTGCTCGCGGTGGCCGACGGCGCGGTGGTCGCGGCGAGCGACGGCCAGCGCGACCACCTGAGCCGCACCTCGCTTCCCGCGCTTGCCTACCTGATGCTCATCGAGGGGAACGTCCGCTCGGTTCTCGGCGTGCACCGCGTCCTCGGCAATCACGTGATCCTCGACCTCGGCGACGGTACGTACGCGGCCTACGCCCATCTCCGGCGCGGCTCGCTGAAGGTGGCCGCCGGGGACCGGGTTCGCGCCGGGCAGGAGATCGCGCGCGTGGGCAACTCCGGCAACACCACCGAGCCGCACCTCCACTTCCACCTGATGGACGGCCCCGACCCCGACGACGCCCGGGGTGTCCCGTTCACCTGGCGGGGCGTCGGAGTACCCGCGAACGGCGAGACGTTCACCGTCGGCACCGATGTCGGCGCGGCCGGTTAGTCTCGCCCCCATGCCCCCGGCCAAGAAGCGCCCGCGCTCCTACGACCACCTCAGGACCCGGACCGCGGTCCTCGCCCAGTTCGCCCATGTCCGCGACGCCGTCGCCGCTTTGACGCCCGAGCAGCTCGCCCGGCCGACCCGGCTCGGCGCCTGGAGGGTGCGCGACCTCGCCGCGCACGTGGCGATGGTCCTGGGCAGTGTGAGCCGGTCCCTGGCCCTGCCGGAGCCGCCCGGGCCCAAGCCCGGGCTCACCCTCCTTCAGTGGCCGCCCGCCACCTCCGCGTACGCCGCCAAGATCGCCGAGGACGTCGAGGACCTGGCGACCGGCCGCCCCGACCTCGCCGTGCTGTACGAGGAGGTGGAGGCGGGTTTCCTCGCGGACGTCCCGGCCTCCGGCACGGGGGACCGGCTGCTGTCCACCCGGGTCGGCTCCATGCGGCTGGCCGACTTCCTGGTGACCCGGACCGTCGAGCTGACCGTCCACACGGACGACCTGAACCAGGCGCTCGGCCTGGAGATCCCGTACGACCGGCAGGCGCTCGCGGCCTGCACCCGGCTGCTGGCGGACACCCTCGCCGACCGGGCGCCCGGTGGTTCGGTCGAGGTGCGCGTCCCGCCGTTCGCGGTGGTCCAGTGCATCGGCGGCCCCAAGCACACCCGGGGCACTCCGCCCAACGTCGTGGAGACCGGCGCCCTGACCTGGATCCGGCTGGCCACCGGGCGTACGGAGTGGGCGCGGGCCCTGGAGAACGCCGAGGTCAGTGCGAGTGGTGAGCGGGCCGATCTCACCGCGTTGCTGCCCCTGATGGGCTGAGGGACACCAGGCGACGGAACCGGATCGGGGGCCCGTCCCGTCACATCGCCATGCACACACAACGTATGGCAGTCAGCGTCAGCGTCCTGGCCCTCCTCACCCTCGCCGCCTGCGGTACGGAGTCGGGTCCCGGCTCCGGCGGCGACGGTGGGGACCGCGGGGACACCGTGCAGAGCGATGTGCCCGTCACCGGAGTGGTGTGGAGCGTCGACTCCCTCACCGTCGGCGGGAAGAAGACCGAGGCCCCGGAGGGCTCCCGGCTGGAGTTCGACCCGAAGGGCCGGGCCAAGGCCGGCTTCGGGTGCAACCACATCAGCGCGGCCGCCCGGGTGGAGGGAGACAGGATCACCCTGGCCGAACCCGTCTCCACGCAGATGGCGTGCGACGAGAACACCGAGAAGTTCGAGAAGGCCGCCCTCGCCGCGATGGACGGCGAGCTCACCGCGAAGCTGTCCGGCGAGAAGCTGGCCCTCACCACCGAGGGCGGCGA
Organism: Streptomyces sp. NPDC006261; assembly: GCF_040613515.1. Taxonomy (NCBI): domain Bacteria; kingdom Bacillati; phylum Actinomycetota; class Actinomycetes; order Kitasatosporales; family Streptomycetaceae; genus Streptomyces; species Streptomyces sp. NPDC006261. Next base: position 3,555 of record NZ_JBEXSI010000082.1, on the reverse strand, counting down.
CACCTTCGCGCTCAGCGAGGAGAAGCCGGCCGCCCTGACCGGCACCCGGTGGGCGGTGAACACCCTGCTCAGCGGCGAGACGGCGACCTCTGTGCCCGCCGACCTCCCGAAGGACCGGGCGCCCCACCTGACCTTCGGCGAGGACGGCACCGTACACGGCAACTCCGGATGCAACTCCTTCCACGGCAAGGCGGCGGTCAAGGGCTCCACGATCACCTTCGGCCCGCCGGCCGGCACCCGGAAGATGTGCCCGGAGGCGGAGATGGCGGTGGAGCGCGCGGTCCTCGCGGCGCTGGACGGCCCGGCGACGTACACGGTCAAGGGCTCCACGCTCACCGTCACCTCGAAGGACGGCAAGGGCATCGGCGCCACGGCCACCCCCGCGACGACCGAGGGCACCCAGGAGCGCGGCTGAATCCGGCTCCCCGGTGTGAGGCTCACCACGAAACGAGCGTTCGGCCAGCGGCCGGGGCGCGTTGGGGGCAGGTTCACCGAGCGCCACGGCCGGACGGCTGCCGCCGGGTCCCGGCCGGCAGCCCCTACCGGCCGGTAACCGGCCTCCCGGCCCGGCAGTGAGCGTCGCACCCGCTCCCCGGAGCCCTGTGAGGTCCACCCGGCGGTCACTCACCGTGACTGCCCGAAGTCCCGCGAATCACCCGCCCCCCGCGTCACGCGAAGCCGTTCCCCGTGCTCCGTACCGGCTTTGCCGACCGGTCCCCAATTCGGACCAGTGGTCGATCTCGCCTACACTCGGTGTCGTGCCCCGTGGTGATGGACGACTCAACCACGACCTGCTCCCCGGAGAGAAAGGCCCCCAGGACGCTTGTGGCGTCTTCGGTGTCTGGGCTCCGGGTGAAGAGGTCGCCAAGCTCACCTATTTCGGACTGTATGCCCTGCAGCACCGCGGACAGGAATCCGCGGGCATCGCAGTGAGCAACGGGTCCCAGATCCTCGTCTTCAAGGACATGGGACTGGTCTCGCAGGTCTTCGACGAAACGTCTCTGGGTTCCCTCCAGGGCCATATCGCGGTCGGTCATGCCCGCTACTCCACCACCGGTGCCTCGGTGTGGGAGAACGCGCAGCCGACGTTCCGTGCCACCGCGCACGGCTCGATCGCCCTCGGCCACAACGGGAACCTGGTCAACACGGCCCAGCTCGCGGAGATGGTCGCCGACCTCCCCCGCAAGGACGGCCGCGCCACCCAGGTCGCCGCGACCAACGACACCGACCTGGTGACCGCGCTGCTCGCCGGGCAGCGCGACGAGAACGACAAGCCGCTGACCATCGAGGAAGCCGCCGCCAAGGTGCTCCCCGACGTCAAGGGCGCGTTCTCGCTCGTCTTCATGGACGAGCACACCCTCTACGCCGCCCGTGACCCGCAGGGCATCCGCCCGCTGGTGCTGGGCCGGCTGGAGCGCGGCTGGGTGGTCGCCTCCGAGTCCGCCGCACTCGACATCTGCGGCGCCAGCTACGTACGCGAGATCGAGCCGGGCGAGCTCGTCGCCATCGACGAGAACGGCCTGCGCACCTCCCGCTTCGCAGAGGCGAAGCCCAAGGGCTGTGTCTTCGAGTACGTCTACCTGGCCCGTCCCGACACCGACATCGCCGGCCGGAACGTCTACCTGTCCCGGGTGGAGATGGGCCGCCGCCTGGCCGCCGAAGCCCCCGTCGAGGCGGATCTGGTCATAGCGACCCCGGAATCCGGCACCCCCGCCGCGATCGGGTACGCGGAGGCCAGCGGGATCCCGTTCGGCGCCGGACTCGTGAAGAACGCCTACGTCGGCCGGACCTTCATCCAGCCCTCGCAGACCATCCGCCAGCTCGGTATCCGGCTCAAGCTGAACCCGCTGAAGGAAGTCATCAAGGGCAAGCGCCTGGTGGTCGTCGACGACTCGATCGTCCGCGGCAACACCCAGCGCGCCCTGGTCCGGATGCTCCGCGAGGCCGGCGCCGCCGAGATCCACATCCGGATCTCCTCGCCGCCGGTGAAGTGGCCCTGCTTCTTCGGGATCGACTTCGCCACCCGCGCCGAGCTCATCGCCAACGGCATGACCGTCGACGAGATCTGCACCTCGATGGGGGCCGACTCCCTGTCGTACATCTCGATCGACGCGATGATCGAGGCGACGACGATCGACAAGCCCAACCTGTGCCGCGCCTGCTTCGACGGTGAGTACCCCATGGACCTCCCGGACCCGGAGCTGCTCGGCAAGCAGCTGCTGGAGACCGAGCTGGCGGCAGGGCCCGCGGCCACCGCCGCGGCCGACGCGCTGCGCCGTCCGTGACCCGGACGCGCCGCCGCCCCTCCCACCAGCCCCGTATCTCCACACGAAAGATCCCAGGCCATGTCTGAGACAACAGGTGCTTCCTATGCGGCGGCCGGCGTCGACATCGAAGCCGGAGACCGTGCCGTCGAGCTGATGAAGGAGTGGGTGAAGAAGACGCAGCGCCCCGAGGTCGCGGGCCTCGGCGGGCTCGGTGGCTTCGCCGGACTCTTCGACGCCTCGGCGCTGAAGCGTTACGAGCGTCCGCTGCTCGCCTCCGCCACGGACGGTGTCGGGACCAAGGTGGACCTGGCGCGTCAGATGGGCGTGTACGACACCATCGGCCACGACCTCGTCGGCATGGTCGTGGACGACCTCGTCGTCTGCGGTGCCGAGCCGCTCTTCATGACCGACTACATCTGCGTCGGCAAGGTGCACCCCGAGCGTGTCGCGGCGATCGTGAAGGGCATCGCCGAGGGCTGTGTCCTCGCGGGCTGCGCCCTGGTCGGCGGCGAGACCGCCGAGCACCCGGGCCTGCTCGGCCCGGACGACTTCGATGTCGCCGGCGCCGGTACGGGCGTGGTCGAGGCCGACCGGCTGCTCGGCCCGGACCGTATCCGCAAGGGTGACGCCGTCATCGCGATGGCGTCCTCCGGTCTTCACTCGAACGGGTACTCGCTCGTCCGCCACGTGGTCTTCGACCGGGCCGGCTGGACGCTGGACCGCGAGGTCGAGGAGTTCGGCCGGACGCTCGGCGAGGAGCTCCTGGAGCCCACCCGGATCTACTCGCTGGACTGCCTGGCGCTCACCCGCACGACCGAGGTGCACGGCTTCAGCCACGTCACCGGCGGCGGCCTGGCGAACAACCTGGCCCGGGTCATCCCGGCCGGGCTGCACGCCACCGTCGACCGCTCCACCTGGACGCCGGGCGCGGTCTTCGACCTCGTCGGCAAGGCCGGTCAGGTCGAGCAGCTGGAGCTGGAGAAGACGCTGAACATGGGCGTCGGCATGATCGCGATCGTCCCGGCCGGCTCGGTGGACGCCGCGCTGACGACCCTGGCCGACCGGGGGGTCGACTCCTGGGTCGCCGGTGAGATCACCGACCGCGGTGACCACACCACGGGCGCCGAGCTGACCGGCAGCTACGCACGCTGAGCCGTCGTACGGCGGTGTGCGCCGGGCGGGCCGACAAGGCCGAATCCGCCTCTTCCTGCTCTCCCATGCGTGCAGAGCCTACTGGCACAGCTGTACGCCTCCGCCTCAGCGGTCGCGGTTGAAGCGGGTGGTGATC
>NZ_JBEXSI010000081.1:0-21782 GCF_040613515.1 Streptomyces sp. NPDC006261 | reverse complement strand
GGTGATGTGGTCCAGCACACAAAGACCCAGGGGTGGCGCGCTCGTTACTCGCCGGTTAATCTCATGTTCCGGTCGCGGCCCCGCTGGGGTGAAGGTCGGCCGTCGGGAGATCAGCAGCAGCCGGGGGCGACGGCTTCGCTCCTGTCGTCCTGGGCGGCGGCCGTGTCGGCGCAACACGTGCTGCCGTGTTGCTTGGTCAGGGCGCCGGCGTCGGCCTTGACGACGTACACCTCCCACGGTTCGTGGCCGGGGCCGTGGACCCACACCTTGTCCTGGAGGGCGTAGCAGCAGGTGGTGTCGGTCTCCTCCGTGGTCGACAGGCCTCCCTCGCCCAGGCGGGTGGCGGCGGCGTGGACCGCCTCCGTCGTGTCCACCTCCACTCCGAGGTGGTCCATGCGGGTGTCCTCGTCCTCGGCGCCCTCGATGAGGACGAGCTTGAGCGGAGGTTCCGCGATGGCGAAGTTGGCGTACCCGTCACGGAGCTTGGCGGGCTCGGCGCCGAAGAGTTTCGTGTAGAAGGCGACGGAGGCCGCCAGGTCGGGAACGCGCAGGGCGAGCTGTACACGGGACATCGTGTTTCTCCAACTGGTGGTAGGTGGGTGGGGGCGGGAGGCCGATGTTCGATCACGCGATGAGCGCATCAGGAAGCTGGTCGGCGGCGGTTGCGTGCACGGCTCTCTCGCCCTGATTCGACATCTGTCGATGCCTTTCCGTCAGCCTGGCACCTGATGAGGCGAGTGTCAATATAGACATGCATCGAATTAATGACTGGGGGGGCGGGCGCGGTTCTGTAACGTCGTTGATGGCGGCGCGTTGGTGGGCCTCGGGCCGTGACCCACGCGAAGGGCGCTCCGTGGCCGCGGTCCTGCCTCTGCGGAACTGAGGGGCCGGCCTTCTCTCCTCGGAACGGCGCGGCACCTGGGTCTCCTACCGCATCGAGCCCACGGTCCTCGCGGCCATGGGTTTGCTGGCCTCAGCGGTCTCGGTCTGACGCGCCTCACGGCACCGCCCGGCAGCCCGACCTCCGCCTTGGGAGTGACCGCGATCCGCTTGAACCGCGGCCGCGACACAACGCTCCTTGACGATCAGCGTCTTCACGGAGCCTGCCGCCGCTCAAGCCTCCGTCTGGCAGACTCCCCCCATGACCCGATCGGCCGCACACACCACCGCCGTCGTACCTCTGTCGGCCGGCCATGCCGACCAGGTCATCGCGATCTATCAGGCCGGAGTCGACGAGGGCAACGCCACCTTCGAGACGGTCGCGCCGACCTGGGAGCAGTTCGACGCGGCCAAGCTGCCGGAGCACCGTTTCGCCGCGCTCGACGAGGGCGGCCGGGTGCTCGGGTGGGTGGCCGCCACGAAGGTCTCCGACCGGTGCGCGTACGCCGGTGTCGTCGAGCACTCCGTGTACGTACACCCCGATGCGCGGGGGCGCGGCATCGCCTCCGCGCTACTGCGGGCGCTGGTCGCATCCACCGAGGCGGCCGGGATCTGGACCATCCAGTCCGGCATCTTCCCCGAGAATTCCGCCAGCCTCGCCGTGCACGCGCGGGCCGGATTCCGGGTCATCGGCACGCGTGAGCGCATTGGCCGTCACCACGGAGTGTGGCGCGACACGGTTCTCGTCGAACGCCGCAGCCCTGACATCGACTGACCGGCAGCCATGTGGCCGGGTCCCTGCTGGACGGTGGCGAACTTCTTGCGCCAGGCCAGCGACGCGTCCTCCAGCACGACCAGGACCGGAGGCAGTCGGCCGGGCGGCAGGTCGAGGGGGAACCGGTCGAGGATGCCGAGGAAGATGACCTGGAAACCGCATGCAGTGCGATGAGCACCGCGGCGGCATCACGGTCGCCGCGGGCGAGGTCGTTCCAGATGATCACTATGGCGATGCGGCGTGCCGGACCCGGTAGGCGGCATGAATGTCGGTCAGATGATTCAGGTGGTGCAAACCGGCGGAACAGCCCCAAGCTCGCCCGATCCGGTGGCCCCCGGTCAGCGGCGACCGGCGGTAAGGGTGACGAGGAACTGGCCACCGCCCGCCTCGACACCGGCGGTCACCGGTAGCCCCGGCGCCAGTCGGGAGAACCGGTCCACCAGCCAATCCGCCGCCTCCTGGGCGTCCTGCCTGGTCGGACAGCGGCCCACCATCTCACGGCCCCCCTTGCGCTCCAGCCGGGAGGCAACAGTGATCAGCGGCGCGGGTTCGATCACGTACGGGCGGTCCGGCCAGGCGATGACCACCTTGACCGCCCCCTTCCGGGAGTTGCATCCGCGGTGCGCCAGCCGCTCGGCGACCTTGGCTTTCCGGTCGGCGGTCCGGCTGTCGACACTGGGCCCCTGAAGGTCGTTCACCGACTTGTCGGGGTCGACCGCTTCGTCGCACACCCAGCATCGCCAGCCATCGCGCTCGGCCACATCATTGAGAAGGCTCATCCGAGCAAACTAGCCCCCCTGGGCCGCCGCCCGTGCACGAGGGCCCCATCGCCGTGGCGTGGGGTGCGGCTCTCGGCGTCGGTGAACTGGATGGCTGCTGTCCTGTCTCGGTCGACCTGAGGCAGTGGGACTGATCCCTTGACCCCAAGTGAAGTCGAGGTTTTACCGTGTCGTGGACGTGATCGCCGGGCTGATGACAGGAAGAGATGACGATGATCCTCGTGACCGGCGCGACCGGGAACACGGGAAGTGCTCTGCTGGGGGAGTTGCAGGTGGCCGGTGCCGCACCCGTGAGAGGTCTGACTCGTGATGCGGGACGGGCCTCGTTCGCAGACGGGATCGAAGCCGTTGAGGGCGATCTCGCGCGGGTGGATTCCCTGAAGGCCGCGTTGGAGGGAGCGCGCTCTCTGTTCCTGTTGTCGGGTATGGGTGCGGAAGCGGAGGCCCTGGCGGCTGCCCGGCAGGCAGGCGTGGAGCACGTGGTGCTCGTGTCGTCGATCACGGTGCAGACTCATCCGCATCTGCCCGCGGCCGGCGAGAACCTGGCTGTTGAGCGGTTGCTCAAGGACAGCGGCATGGCCTGGACCATACTGCGGCCCACGCAGTTCGCCTCGAACGCCTTGTGGTGGGCGCAGTCGATTCGCGATCAGGGGGTGGTCCGAGCGCCGTATGCGGACATCGGTCTCCCGGCCATCCACCCTGCGGACATCGCGGCGGTGGCCTGTGCGGCGCTGACCGAGCCGGGCCATCAGGGGCGGACGTACGCACTGACCGGGCCGGAGCGCGTCACGGTCCGTCGGCAGGTCGCGGCCATCGCTGCAGCGTTGGGGCAAGGTGGCCCTCGTGGAGATCAGCCGGGAGGAAGCCCACCGCCAGATGGCTTCCTTCATGGGAGGCGAGACCGCGGACGCCGTACTCGACTTGATGGGCGGGGACGTCAATGACGCATTGGTGAAGGTGCGTGACACCGTTCCCCGGATCACCGGGTCCGCGGCCAGATCGTTCCGGCGATGGGCGTCGGACAACGGTGCCGCCTTCCGCTGAGACCGGGTCCGTCAAACGAGCGGCTCTGACCCGTAGTCGGGGTGACGCCGGGTAGCCGTCTGTGGTCATGCTTGCGTGATGGCTGTCAACTCCCTTGTCGCGAAGGTGGTTTCCGGCCTGTCGGTACTGGTCGTCGAGCACGTGACGGGCGACGGTGACAAGGCGGTGGTCGCGGCCCGCACCCGGGATGCGGCGGTGCCGTACCCGGTGTGGCGGACGTCGGCGGCGAGGGTGCACGGGTGCTACCGCCGAACGGTGCCGGATGTGCCGGCCGACGGCCGCCCGGTCGTCGACCACCTGCGCGTACGAAGGCTGGTCTGTCCGGTCCTGTGACGGAGACGCGCAGCCAGATGGCTCGGACAGGCCAATTGGCCCGCGCCCCTCAGAGGGCTTGCCAGATCCGGGTCAGCGACGACGTCGTGAGAACCTGGTCCGGACGTCCCTGCCCGGCGAGGCGGCCGTCCTGGAGCAGGAGGCAGGCGTCCGCCGTGCGCGCCACCTCAAGATCATGTGTGGCCTGGACGATCGTCACCCCGTCGGCGACCAGCGCTGTCAGCAGCGCCCCGATCCGCTCCCTCGCCTCCGGATCCAGGCCGGTGGTCGGCTCATCGAGGAGCAGCAGGTCCGACTCCTGCGCCAGGCCCTGGGCAATGAGTGCACGTTGACGCTGCCCGCCCGACAGCTCGCCCAGTTGGCGTGAGGCGAGGTCGCCGATGCCGAGCCGGTCGAGCACCGCGTCCACGGTCGCGTGGTCCCGTGCGGTCAGCCGGCGCCAGGGACCGCGCTCGCCCCAGCGCCCCATCTCCACGGTCTGCCGCACGGTGAGCGGAAGGGTGTCGCCGACCGCTCCGCGCTGCGGCACGAAGGCGGGCGGCCGGTCACCGGTGCGGAGGAGGTCGCCGGATGTCGGCTTGATCACACCGGCGAGTACGCCGAGCAGGGTCGACTTGCCGCTGCCGTTCGGGCCGACCAATGCCGTCGTGGTCAACTCGGTTATCTCTCCGCTGACTTGATGGAGCACTGGGCGCCCTGGATAGCCGGCGCACAGGTCCGAGAAGCGGAGGGAGGCGGTCCGGTCGAGGGTCGGGGCGGGGGAGGGGTGCGGTGTATTGAACATGATTTTCATTGTAGTGTCCGAGGCATGGAATGGTTGACGGTCCCGTTCGAGGTGACCTTCGTGCAGCGGGCCCTGTGGGGCGGGATGCTGGTATCCGCCATCTGTGCGCTGGCGGGCACCTGGGTGGTGCTGAGGGGGATGGCCTTCCTCGGTGACGCCATGTCGCACGGGTTGCTGCCGGGCGTCGCGGTCGCCGCGCTGCTCGGGGGCAATCTGATGGCGGGCGCGGTGGTCAGCGCTGTCGTCATGACGGCGGGCGTCACCGCGCTGGGCCGCACGCCGAGGTTGTCGCAGGACACCGGCATCGGGCTGCTGTTCGTCGGCATGCTCTCGCTCGGCGTGATCATCGTGTCGCGCTCACAGTCCTTCGCGGTCGACCTGACCGGATTCCTCTTCGGGGACGTCCTCGCCGTCAGGCAGCAGGATCTCCTCGTGCTCGCGGCTGCGCTGCTCGCGGCGCTGGCGGTGTCGGTCCTGGGCCATCGCGCCTTCCTGGCCCTGGCCTTCGACTCGCGCAAGGCGTACACCCTGGGGCTGCGGCCGCGCCTGGCCCACGCTGTGCTCCTCGGTCTGCTCGGCCTGGCGATCGTCGCCTCGTTCCACATCGTGGGAACGCTGCTCGTCCTCGGACTGCTCATCGCACCGCCGGCGGCCGCTCTGCCCTGGGCTCGCTCCGTGCGCGGGGTCATGGCCCTCGCCGCCCTGCTCGGCACCCTGGCCACGTTCGGCGGCCTGCTGCTGTCCTGGCATCTGAGCACCGCCGCCGGCGCGACTGTCGCAGCCCTCGCGGTGGGCCTGTTCTTTCTCTCCCACGTGCTGTCCGGCGTGCGCGACCGCCGTACGCGCCAGGTCCACGGCACGGCACCCCTGCCCGAAGTCAACTGAAAGAAGCCAAGGCGATCATCATGACCGTCCGCAGAAACGTCACTCCGTGGGCATCGGCCGCACTGGTGCTCACCGCGCTGCTCACCGCGAGCTGCGCGGCGGAGAAGCCCAATGCCGCACGATCCGACACGAGTTCCCCGTCCGCCACTCCGCACGGGTACGTCGAGGGAGCCCAGGAGGCCGCCGAGCAGCAGTCCCGGCTCCTCCTGAACGACCCCGGCAGCGGGAACACCAGGGTTCTCGACCTCATCACCGGCGAGGTGCACAGGACTGCCCCGGTGAAGGACGCCGTTCGGCTGGGCATGGACGGCAGGTTCGGCTACCTCCACGCGCCCGACGGCACTCATGTGCTCGACAGTGGCGCCTGGATGGTGGACCACGGCGACCACGTCCACTACTACAGTGCGCCGACGCGGGACGTGGGTGAGCTGCCTGCCGGCAGCCGAGCGCAGATACGCAGTGATGCCGCCGTGACCGCGGTGACCGATGAGAACGGCCGCGCCGTTCTCTACGACCGCAGCAAGCTGGAGAAGGGGCAGATCGTAGCTTCTCGCACGCTACGCGGCACTTACACCGGCGCCGTCGTGCCGTACGGGGAGCACCTGCTCGCCCTCGCGGACGAGGGGGGCACCACAAAACTCGTCGTCCTCGACCGCAAGGGCGAACGCACAGCGTCCCCGGAGGTGACGTGCGAGGCACCCCAGGGAGACGCCGTCACCCGGCGTGGCGTGATCCTCGGCTGTGCCGACGGCGCCCTGCTCGTGCGTGCGCAGGACGGCGCCTTCACCGCCGAGGAGATCCCGTACGGAAAGCACGTCCCGGCGCGGGAACGCGCCACCGCCTTCCGCCATCGACCCGGCAGCGACACCCTCACCGCCCCGGCCGGAGACGACGCCGTCTGGATCCTGGACGTCGCCGAGCGGACCTGGAAGCGGGTGGAGACCGGACCGGTCGTCGCGGTCAACACGGCAGGCGAGGGCTCCCCGGTGCTCGTTCTGGAGACCGACGGCTCGGTACACGGCTACGACATCGCGACCGGCAAGCAGACCGCACGGACCAAGCCGCTGCTGACAGCGGGGAAACGGGTCGACTCCGACGGTGATGCCCCCGTCATCGAGGTCGACCGCAGCCGTGCCTACGTCAACGACCCCGAGGGCAAGAAGGTGTTCGAGATCGACTACAACGACGGCCTGCGCATCGCGCGCTCCTTCGACCTGGACGTGAAGCCGGTCCTCATGGTGGAGGCCGGACGATGAGCCGATTCGAGGCGAAGCGTCGCGCGGGGGTGGGCACCGCTCGACCGCGACACCTGATGGCGGGTCTGCTCGCCCTCCTGACAGCCGTGACCGCCACCGCCTGCACCACCGGCGACGACCGGCCCAGCATCGTCGTCACGACCAACATCCTCGGCGACGTCACCCGCGAGATAGTCGGAGACGAGGCCGACGTCACCGTCCTGATGAAGCCCAACGCCGACCCGCACTCCTTCGGTCTTTCGGCGGTGCAGGCCGCCGAGCTGGAACAGGCCGATCTGGTCGTCTACAACGGCCTGGGACTGGAGGAGAACGTCCTGCGGCACGTGGACGCCGCCCGTGAGTCCGGCGTCGCCACCTTCGCGGCCGGCGAGGCAGCCGACCCGCTCACCTTCCACACCGCCGACGACGGCGGCCCCGAGCGCGAGGAAGGGCAGCCCGACCCGCACTTCTGGACAGACCCCGACCGGATGCACAAGGTCACCGGACTGATAGCCGACCAGGTCATCGAGCACGTCAACAGCGTGGACCCCGACACGGTACGGGCCAACGCCGACCGCTACGCCAAGCAACTCACCGACCTCACCACCTGGATGGAGAGGTCCTTCGGCCGAGTCCCCGCGGACCACCGGGCCCTGGTGACCAACCACCACGTCTTCGGCTACCTCGCCGACCGCTTCGGCTTCGAAGTGATCGGCGCGGTCATCCCCAGCGGCACCACGCTGGCCTCACCCAGCTCCTCCGACCTTCGCTCCCTCACCAGGGCGATGGAGGGAGCAGGCGTACGCACCGTCTTCGCCGACTCCTCCCAGCCCAAACGGCTCGCCGAGGTACTGCGAACGGAGATGGGCGGCGGGGTTCGCGTCGTCGAACTCCACTCGGAGTCCCTGACCGCCAAGGGTGCGGGCGCCGACACCTACCTGCGGATGATGCGCTCCAACACCACCGCCATGGTCACCGGCCTGACCGGCACCTGACCACCAGATCCCGACTTCCCGATCCTCCCGGCAGACCCGCCCATCGGGCGCCGGCTCGTCGTACCCCCATGCCGCCACCGCGCGGTGCAGAAAGGAACAGACCGATGAACAAGTCGATACGCGGCAGAGCCCTCACGAGCACGGCACTGGCCCTGGCCATTTCCACGGTTCTGACCGCCTGTGGAGGAGAGAGCTCCTCCTCCACCGACACCAGGTCCGACGCGACCGCGAGCGGCAAGCCCGCGGTGGCGGTCAAGGAGCCGCTGGTCGCCACCTTCGACGGCGGCCTCTACGTCCTCGACGGCGAGAGCCTGAAGCTCGCCAAGACCATTGACCTGCCCGGCTTCAACCGGGTCAATCCCGCAGGTGACAAGGACCACGTCATGGTCTCCACCGACAGCGGATTCCGTGTCCTGGACGCCACCGGTCAGGCCCTCACCGACATCGAGTACAAGGGTGCCAAGCCCGGCCACGTAGTCCGTCACGCCGCGAAGACCGTGCTCTTCACCGACGGCACCGGAGAGGTCAACGTCTTCGACCCCACCGCACTGAGCGGGGGCAAGAAGCCGGCAGGGCGCACCTACACCTCCGCCGAGCCGCACCACGGTGTCGCCATCGAACTGGCCGACGGCAAACTCGTGAGCACCCTGGGCACCGAGGAGAAGCGCACCGGCGCGCTGGTGCTGGACCGGAACAACAAGGAGATCGCGCGCAGTGAGGACTGCCCCGGTGTCCACGGTGAGGCCGCCGCGAAGAACGAAGCCGTCGGCGTCGGCTGTGAGGACGGCATCCTGATCTACAAGGACGGCAAGTTCACCAAGATCGATTCGCCCGACGACTACGGCCGCATCGGCAACCAGGCCGGCAGCGACTCCTCGCCCGTTCTGCTGGGCGACTACAAGAGCGACCCCGACGCCGAGCTGGAACGCCCCACGCGCGTCTCCCTCATCGACACCGAGAAGAAGAAGCTGCGCCTGGTCGACCTGGGCACCAGCTACTCCTTCCGCTCACTGGCCCGTGGCCCGCACGGCGAGGCCCTGGTCCTCGGAACCGACGGCGCCATCCACGTCATCGACCCGAACACCGGCAAGGTCGAGAAGAAGATCCCCGCCGTGGGCGACTGGCAGGAACCGCTGGACTGGCAGCAGGCCCGGCCCACCTTGTTCGTGCGCGGGCACGTGGCGTACGTCTCCGAGCCCGGCAAGAAGGCGCTGCACGCCATCGACGTGGAAACGGGGAAGAAGATCACCTCCGTCACCCTGCCGAAGAGCACCAACGAGCTGTCGGGCGTCGTCGCCGGCCACTGACCGCGCTTGTGCCCTTGCCGCCACGGCGCCCAGACGTGGTGGCGAGGGCACACGCCTGCCCCGCCGAAACCGACGTACAGCCGCGGCAGCGCGCTCGACCGCAGCCTCAGCACTCTCTCCCTGAGCACAAGACCGCAACTCCGGGAACCGGACCAGTGAGGCTTAGGAGCGGTTGTACCTGGAAACGACTACTCCCGAGCGATCGCCGCTTCGGCGGTCGGCCGACACCGGGAGAGGTCTTACGTGGACGCGCCCTTATACCTGAGGCCCAGGGTGGAGCCGCCGCTCGCCGAACTGCTGACGGACCGGCACTTCCTGCACTCGCTCGTCGACGCGCTGGGTTCGCCGCTCAACGTGCTGCTCCCCGAGGCCGTGGCCGAGAACGTCGCCGGCTTCCGTGCCGTCTACGGCCGTCACCACCTCACCGGGCGGGTGTACTTCGCACACAAGGCGAACCGTTCCAGCGCCCTGCTGCGGCGGCTGGCGGCGGAGGACCCGGCCGCCGTCGGCGTCGACGTCGCCTCCGTGGCGGAGCTGAGGCACGCACTGGGTTGCGGGTTCACCGGCGACCGCATCATGGCCACCGGTCCCAAGGACTCCGCGTTCCTCTGGCTTGCAGCCCGGGTGGGTGCGACGGTCAACCTGGACTCGCCCGGCGAACTGGAACGGCTCTCCGGCCTGGTGCGCGCGCACGGGCTCGGCCGGGTCGCCGTGCTGGTACGTCTGTCGGGGTTCGACCACGTCTCCGGCCGCGGGGGAGCGGGCACCCGACTGCTCTCCCGGCGCAGCCGTTTCGGCACTCCGGTACGGGATACTGAGGCGCTGCTGTCGGCGCTCGAACGCAACGCGGACACAGTGGAGTTCGTGGGCGCCGCCTACCACCTCGACACCACCGGCGTCGAGGAGAAGGGGCGGGCGCTGGAGCAGTGCGTGCTGTTCATGGACGCATGCCGGGCACGCGGACTCGCGCCGCGCGCTCTCGACATCGGGGGCGGATTCGGCGTCGGCTACGTCGCCGAGGCGGAGGATTGGGAGCGGTGGACCACCGCGCTGAGCGAGGCGGTCCTCGGTTCGCGCCCGCCGTTGACCTGGCGCGGTCACGGATACGGACTGCGCAACGAGGGCGGCACGGTCCGCGGTGCCGCCGCGCTGTACCCCGCACACCGTCCCGCGGCAGGCCCCGGCTACCTCGACGAGCTGCTCTCCCTGCCCGCGCCGGTGCTGGGCCGCCCACCCGCCACTCTCCTGCTGGAGCACCTCCACGACCTGTACATCGAACCGGGTCGCTCTCTCGTGGACCAGTGCGGGTTGTCGCTCGCCCGTGTGCTGGACGTGCGCCCCGTTGACACGGACTCCGGGCACCACCTGGTGCACCTCGCCATGAACGCGGGCGACATGAGCCTGGAGGAGCACGGAGTCCTGGTGGACCCCGTCCTGCTGCCGCGTGGTGAGGCCGCAGCCGGTGGCGGGGGTCCGGTCGGTGTCTACCTCGCGGGCAACCTCTGCCTGGAAGGTGACCTCATCACTCGCCGCCTGGTCTTCCTGCCCCGGCTGCCGCGGGCGGGGGATCTGCTGGCTTTCGCCAACACCGCGGGCTACGCCATGGACTTCCACGCCCACCACGCGCAGCAGCAGCCCGCCGCGCGGACGGTCGCGGTGGACCGGCGGGGCGCATCGTGGAACTGGTGCCCGGACGAGGACTACTGGCCGATCACACCCCTGGGGGAGCAGCCGGATGAGGTATGACAGCATCACCGAGGCCATAGGCAACACGCCTCTGGTGCGCATCGATCCCGCCGTGCACGGGCTGCGCAACATCGACCTCTACGCCAAACTGGAGATGCTCAACCCGTTCGGGTCTGTCAAGGACCGGCCCGCGTGGCACATGGCCCGGCCCCACCTGAAGACCGCCACGGACGGTGACGGGACGGTCGTGGAGCTTTCCAGCGGCAACACCGCCAAGGCGCTGGCGCTGCTGGCCGGTATGCACGGCGTGAGGTTCAAGAGCGTCACCAACCGCATGCGCGTACCCGAGATCAAGGAACTCCTGCTGCTCATCGGCGCCGAGATCGAGGAACTTCCCGGGCGCAGCGAGTGCCTCGATCCGACCGACACGGACGACCCGCTGACGCACTTCCACCGGGCGCTCTCCGATCCGGGGAGCACGTATCTGCACACCGATCAGTACTTCAACCCCCGCAACGTCGAGGCCCACGCGGAGGGCACCGGTCCTGAGATCGTGAAGGACCTGGACGGCCGGGCACCGGACTGGTTCATCGCCTGCGTGGGGACGGCCGGTTCGTCGACCGGTGTCGCCAGGGTCCTGCGCGAGCACGACCCGCGCGTGCGGGTGCTCGGCCTGGTCGCCGACAAATCGGACTTCATACCGGGCATCCGAACCATCGACGAGCTCCATCAGGTCGGCCTGTTCGACCCGGCGACGTACGACACCATCGAGTCGGTCACCTCGGACGAGGCCATCGACGGAATGATCACCCTGATCCGCCGCTGCGGACTGCTCAGCGGACCGACCGGCGGCGCCGCCTACCAAGGGGCGGTTCGGCAACTGCGGTACGCCGATGACGAGCTGGAGGGGACGGGGCAGCGCCGTACGGCGGTGTTCATCGTGTGCGACCGGGCCGAGAGCTATCTCAGCTACGTGCGTCAGCGGCGCCCGGAACTGCTGGGCCGAGCGGTCCGTGGGCGGTCCGCGGTGGCCGTCACCGACGCCGAGGCCCGTGCGGAGGCCCGCGTCATCGGGGTGGACGACGCCCGGCGCTGGTCTGCCGAGGGCGACCCTCGCCCCCTCGTCGTCGACCTGCGCAGCCCGCACGCCTACGCCGCCCTGCACATCGAGGGCTCGCTCAACATCGTCGACGAGATGTTCGGGGACCTGCTCCGTGGCGGGCTCCCCTTCAGCAAGCGCACTCCCGTCCTGCTCGCCTGTCCCATCGGCGAGAAATCACTGCGCTACGCTGCCGCACTGTCCCGCATGGGCCACCCGGACGTCCGCAGTCTGGCCGGCGGGATCGTCGCCTGGCGGGACGCCGGCGCACCGCTGGTGCGCGAATGAGCCCGGCCGGCCCGCTTCCTTCCCCAGAGCCTGCGAACCCGCTCTGGCAGCAGGAAGCGAGGGAACAGTTCCCCATCGTCACCGCGCACCCGGAGCTGGCCTACCTCGACAGCGCTGCCACGTCCCAGAAGCCACGTGCCGTGCTGGAGGCCGTTCAGACCTACCTCACGACGTCGAACGCCAACGCCGGCCGCGGCGCCTACCCCTGGGCCAACCGGACGACGGAACTGGTCGAGTCGACCCGCGAACGCGTCAAGGAGTTCCTCCACGACCCCGAACCGGGCCGCTCCGGTGTCCACTTCACCAGCGGCACCACCGAGGGTCTGCGTACCGTCGCCCGTGACTGGCTCGTGCCGTACCTCACCGACGGGGACGAGATCCTCGTGCCGTACGCCGACCACCGGGCCAATCTGGACCCCTGGCTCGAGGCGAGGAGGCTGCTGGCCGAGCGCGGCGTCGACGTCCGGGTGCAGGCGCTGCCGTACCAAGCGGGCTCCGGAGACTACGACCATCTGGCCCTGGGCCGGGCCGTGGGCCCGCGCACCCGCTTCGTGGCCGCCACCCACGTCCACCACGTCTACGGCGGCGACATGAACGTGCACCGCATCCGCGAAGCGGTCGGCCCGGACGTGGTCATCTGCCTGGACGCGGCGCAGAGCGTCGGCCACCTGCCCGTCCACCTCGACGACCCGTCCCTCCTCGACGTGGACTTCGTGGTCTTCTCGGGGCACAAGGCGATGGCCCTGCCAGGCTCAGGGGTGGTCTGGGCGCGCAATGCGCGGGGGCCGGTGTTCCGGCCGGAAGGCTGGCAGGGGACGCCCAACACGGCGGGCATCGTCTCGCTGAGGGCGGCTCTCGACTGGCTCGACATGATCGGACCGGAGCGCGTCGAGCACTGGACGACCATGCTCACCACCCGGTTGACGGACCGGCTCGGGCGCCTGGGGCCGTACGAGATCGTGGGCTGTCAGGCGAGCCTGTCCGCCGACTCCGCCCTTCCCGCCGAGCAGCGCCGACGCGGCATCGTCACCTTTCGGCACCGCGACATCCCCTCCGGCGATCTCGGGTTCATTCTCTTCAGCCACGGCTTCATGGTGCGAGCCGACAACCTGTGCCAGGCCGGCTCCGACGGCCGGGACGCTTCGGTGCGCGTGAGCCTGCACGTGTACAACACGGTGGAGGAGATCGACCGGCTGCTGGCCGTCCTCGCGTCGCTGGCTTGAACAGCAATTGATAATCGTTACCATCTGTAGGTCCGTCGGTGCCCCGCGCGGACGAGAGACAGACGAGGTGACGCACGTTATGGGTGTGAGCATGGCGACGGCCAGGACCTGGGTCGAGCGCTGGGAACGCCAGCAGGAGCGGTACGCGGTGGATCGCGAGGAGCGGTTCACCGTGATCGCCGATGTTGTCGAGCACGCCGTCGTCGGCCGAGGCGGCCCTCTGCTGCTGGACCTCGGGTGCGGCCCCGGCTCCCTGGCCGCCAGGCTCGCCGACCGGTTCCCGCACGCCGAGATCGTGGCCGCCGACATGGACCCCGTACTGCTGGAACTGGGACGCACCCACCATGCCGACGCCGCCCGCTACGTCGACACCGTCATCGGCGCGGACGGCTGGACCGACGCCCTCCAGCTGGACCGCCCCCTGGACGCCGCCGTCTCGACGACCGCGCTGCACTACCTGCCCGAGCCGGTGCTGCTGCGCACCTACCGTTCCCTGGCGTCCCTGCTGCGCCCCGGCGGCGTCCTGGTCAACGGGGACCACTGCCCACCGGACGCGGCGGCCTGCTCGGAGCTCACCGCCCATGTGGGCCGTCGCAGGTCCGAGCGCACGGGCGGCCACGCACGCGAGGACTGGCGGTCCTGGTGGGACGCTGCGGCCCGGGACCCCGAACTGACCGACCTGCTCGACGAACGCCGACGGCGCCACGCTCTCCACGCCGGCAGCGGCGGCGACGAGCAGGTCACGGTGGGCCGACACGCCGCACTGCTGCGCCGGGCGGGCTTCGCCCATGTCGCGCCGGTCTGGCAGTTCGGCGACAGCACCGTACTGGTGGCGGTCATGGGCGACACGGGCGGGCTTTCCGCTCCCGTCGGAACCTGAGGTCAGCGGCGGAAGCAGTTCGATCGAGGCCGTTGCGGAGGGCGGAAGTTGCCGCGGCTCTCACAGGGGCAGACTCATCAGGATCTCGTCGCGGTCGTCGCCGGGGGCCACCCGCAGCGCGCCCGGCCACCTGCCGACCTCCGTCCAGCCCGCCTTACGGTAGAACTCCTCCAGCCCCAGACCGGACCGCACGGCGAGCTGCAGCCGCTCCAGCCCCATCTCGTCGCGCGCGACGCCCTGGGCGTGCCGCATCATCGCGCCGCCGACGCCCCTGCCACGGAAGTGCACGTGCGTCTGGACGTGGTTCACCACGCCGCAGTGCGCCGCGAGGGGATGCGCCTCGCGGCGCAGCAGCAGCCAGCCCGCGAGTGCGCCGTTCACCGTCGCCACGAGGAGTCTGCTGTGGTCGGGGGACAGTTCACGAGTGATCCTCTCGACCGCCGGGCGGAGCGAGGCCTGGGTCACCGGCGGAAGCGGGCAGCCCATCGGGACGACGGCCCCTCCGGCGTTGACGACCTCCGTCCAGCATGCGGTGAGGTCCCGCCGCACGGCTTCGGTGGCGTCGCGGGGCCGGCTGAGTGGGGTGATCACGGTGGGGGGTACCGTCTCATGCTCTGTCACATCCCCTCGCTTGTCAGCGGCCGGGCGTGAAACGCCGCTCAGGCGTGCTGTTCCGCTGGAGTGTGCGCGGTCAGGTCGACGCGGCGGCGGTCGCAGACGCCGGAGCGGTCCAGGGCGGGCAAGGTCCGGTGGACAGCGGTCAGGCCGACGGTGACGCCCTCGGCTTCGAGGGTCTCGTGCGGTTCCTGTGCGAGGTGAAGCCGGCTCGGTCGTACAGGGCGCTCAGTGCAGCCATCCGCTGCCGCGTCGGGCGCCATGGTGCCGGTCACCGTGTTGGCGGTGCGTCGCGCAGGATGCCCGCCTCCCAGTGACCGGGGGCCAGTCGGCCGTGTGTCATGTCGGCCGGGCCGCCTATGGCGGCGCGGCGTCCCGGAACGGCTCAGGACATCCGTGCCGGGCTCCTGGATAAGGCCTGCGCGCGGAACTGCTCACCGACCCCGAGGAGATGCACGAGCACGCCGTGTCCGTACGCCGGGGCTGGGGCGAGGCGGCCGTGGTGTGCGGCCCGGTTCCGTCGCGTCGAGGAGTTCATGGCGGTCCGGCCGCGCGGTTCGGTGCGGCACCTCGCCGCTCATGTGACAGGCCGACTACGGCCCCACTCCGGACCATGGGACGCCTTCGCCTCGCTTTCCGTGCGCGAGATCGAGGAGACTCGCGAAAAGCTCCGCAGCGTCGCCCCACACCTGAGGTTGGCCATTCAATAGCTTTCGGAGCCGGCAGTGCGCACACCGAAACCGGTGAAATGCATTCCCGAATATGGCACCGAAAATCGTTATCGCTAACACGCTGCGTCATTAGCCTGCTTGCCGACGCGTGTTCTCTGTGGCAGCCTCGGCCGCGAGGGCGGAAAACAGGAAGGGTCCGGAAGCTGCCGTCATGAATGTGGGCGGTGACCCGAATTGATGGAGATGAGCGAAATGGCGACATCCGTACAACATCGGCCGCATCCCGGGCATGACCATGTGCACGCTGCGGGCTGCGGTCACGTGGCAGTCCCTCACGGCGATCACGTCGACTACGTGCACGACGGTCATCTGCACCGCCAGCACGACGGTCACGCGGACGAGTGCGAGGCCGACCAGCATCGGGAGCACGCCGAACACGCCCACGCACACGGCGAGGGGTGCGGGCACGTGGCGGTTCCACACGGTGACCACATGGACTACGTGCACGACGGTCACCGGCACACGGCTCACGAGGGCCACTGGGACGACCACTGACTGCTTCGCCTGCACCATCCGGGAACACGGAATGCATCCCTATTTCTAGGGGTGCATTCCGTGTGCTTCCGCATTTCTCGCAGAGAAGGTTGCGCGGGGGTGAGTGGTTACCTCTCTCGCGGGAATTCTCGATAGCCGCGGAGACCGGGCCGTACTTGCACGGCACCCGTTCGGGCGGGGTCGTTGCGGCGGTTCCTGCGGTGACGTCCGCGTAGCGCCCGAGGAAGTCGGCCACCCACCGGCCGAAGAGGAGGGTGCGCAACAGCGAGCCGGTGAGGCTCGGCAGGTCGTCGAAGCGTTCGAAGTCGTAGTCGATCGACGCGACGATCTCTTCGGCCCGCCCGTCCCTCAGCAGTGCCTGTTCCTTGCGGTTCTCCACGGCGCGCGCGTACAGCGGGATGAGGAAAGTTTCCTGTACCGCGCCCAGGCGCGGCTTCCTTCTGTCATCCATGAGCGGCCCTTCTGAGGCAGGCGTGCACCGGGCCGGACGGTGCCGTGGCTGCGACCACCGCCCGGCCCGGAGTTTCATTGCCCCGTCACGGTGGTGAGAGGGTCGTGCTCGTGCGCGCAGCTCTCGTCGAAGCCGTAGGTGTCCCAGACCGGGAAGGGGTCGGCCGCGGGCCGGGCCTCGTCTTCCCGCATGAGGCAGTCGGTCAGGGCTGCTCGCAGCCGCGCCGCCTTGAGCTGGGTTCCGATGAAGACGAGTTCCTGGACGTGGAGGCTGTCGGTGTCGCGAGCGGAGTAGGGCTCGAAGCGGACCACTGAACCCGCCTGGGACCACAGCCCCGTCACGTGGGAGCGACTGGCGAGGGTGAAGAAACCCTTGGACCTGAGGATCTGTCCGTAGGCGCCGCTGTCCAGTGCCTTCGTCACGAACGACCACAGCCGCCCGGGGTGGAAGGGCGTCGGGGAGCGGAAGACGGTCGAGGAGATGCCGTACTCCTCCGTCTCGGGAACATGGTCGCCGTTGAGTTCCCTCACCCAGCCCGGAGCCTGTTGCGCCCGCTCCAGATCGAACCTCGCGGTACCCAGGACTTCGCCGACCGGTACGCGGCCCCGCTCCGCGGACACGACGCGGGCGGCAGGGTTGAGTCGCGAGAGGGTGGCTCGGAGCAGGTCGGCGGAGGCCGTGTCGACGAGGTCGAGCTTGTTGAGGACGATGACGTCGGCGAACTCGATCTGGTCCATCAGCAGGTCGCTGACGGTACGTTCGTCGTTCTCGTACTGGTCCAGGCCGCGTTGGGCCAGTTCATCCCCGCCGGCCAGCTCGGGCAGGAAGTTGGCGGCGTCCACGACCGTGACCATGGTGTCCAGACGGGCCAGGTCGCCGAGGGTGGCGCCGTCGTCGCGGGCGAAGGCGAAGGTGGCCGCCACCGGCATGGGCTCGGAGATGCCGGAGGACTCGATGAGGAGGTAGTCGAAACGCCCCTCGCGCGCCAGCCGGTCGACCTCCTCCAGCAGATCGTCGCGCAGGGTGCAGCAGATGCACCCGTTGGTCATTTCGACCAGGCGTTCCTCGGTGCGGGACAGGGCGGACTCTCCGCCGCGTACGAGGGCGGCGTCGATGTTCACCTCGCTCATGTCGTTGACGATGACGGCGACACGCATGCCCTCGCGGTTTCCGAGGACGTGGTTGAGCAGGGTGGTCTTTCCGGCACCGAGGAACCCCGACAGGACGGTGACGGGGAGGCGCGGCGAGGGCGCGTGAGGGGGCATGCCGGCGTCAGCCTTCGGGGCGGAGCAGGCCGCGCTCGTACGCCTTGGCGAGTCGCTGGGGGACGAGGTAGGGAACGCCGTCCACGGTGACCGTCACCAACTGGGCCGGTGTGGCCTTCCATTGCGCGCGGCGGTGCCTGGTGTTGCTGCGCGACATCTTGCGTTTGGGTACGGCCATGGTGACCTCCGGAGAGCGATCGGTGAGCGAAGCAGACGATACATGAAAATGGATGTCATTACGATCTGTGTTGTCGGCAGGGAAGAGGGGGCGCAGGCTGCTCGCACCGTGGCGCTCGTCGCGTCGGTGACTCCACGCGCTGCGGCGCCGGACGCGCCGCGAGGTTGTCGCTGGGTGGCGGCAGCCAGCGGCTCGTCCTCCGCGGTAGGGGCGCGCGCCGGCGCATGATGGTGGAGCCGCGCCCGACCAAGGGGACCTGATACCTCGTCAGCCAGGTCGGTGACCGGTCAGCATCGGTCCCAGGGAACTGGTCGCAGGAGCCGCAGTCCAGGTACCAGGCGGTGCGGGAGAGAACGGCGGCGTCGGTGCGGGTGATGGTGTCGTACGGGCTCCACCGCCGGTGCGGCGCGTTGAGCCGGTCCTGGCCCTCCCGGTCCGCACCCCACGCCAGCGCGGGTCGACGCCGTGATCACCGGCCGGCTCGGCCCGCAGGACTCCGTCGCTCTGCGCGAACTGTGCGTACTCGTCGCCTTCGTCGTCGTCCCCGACTCCGCCGCGCCCGGGCAACCGGGCGTGGTGGCCGACCCGGTCGCGGACCGCGCTGCCGGATGGATACGGGCCTCGCTGGGGCCTCGTCCTGGCCGCCTTGCTGACGTGTGTCGCGGTCTCGGCGGTTTTCGCTGCCGCATGCTCGCGGATCGCCGTGGTCTTCCCGTATGAGGGCGTGGGTGCGACGGGCGGCATCGCCGTGCTGACGGAGGACGTCCTCGGACCGTCCGACGTCCCGCCCGGCGGCCCCCCGGGCGGGGTGGTGGTCTGGCCGTCGCTGCTCTTCCTCCTGGCGGCACTCACCCTCGCCCACCGCGCCCTCGGGCCGCATGCGCCGTCACGCGCGATCCGGGGCGTGGGCCTCCTGCGTGCCGTGGCCCTTCCGCTGGTACTCCTCGTGCACGCCCCCCTCAGGTCAGCAAACGGTCAGCACGCGTCCTGGACGTGTCCCGCTTGCTGACCTGCTACCTACAATGCGTCGTGATCGAGCGGGCCTTCTCTTCAGAAGAGGCCGGAGGCATCAGATGCCGACGAGCCACGGCCACGAGTAGTACATAGGCGACCACCACCAGGACGACCGTGATGATCCACGACCGCGAACCGGTCGGGGCGTAGACCCGTCCCACGTTGCCCACGTCCACGGCCCGCGCCCTCTGCCCGGCCTCGAACGTGTCCCGGCCGCTCCCGTAGAGCTTGACGCCCGCGAGTTCCACGGTGCCGTCGTCGGAGCGAAACGTTCCCGACCATTCACATGAGGTGTGCCCGGAGTGACCCACGCACACGAGACGGGCGGCGGTGAAGGTGCCCCGCGGCCCGTCCGCGGTTGCGGCGCGGGCGGCGGTGCCGAGATTCGGCACCGTCATCCAGAAGAGCAGGATTCCAGCCAGCAGAAGCAGGAGGGAGACGAACCCGGAGGGGCCTCTGCCGCTGGCGGTCATACGCTCAGTCCTGCGGCGCGCAAGAGCACCGTGCGGCGGCGTTGTCCGGCCGGTTCGCGCGGGTGTGCAGGTACATCGCCACCACCATGGGGACCGTCACGAGGGCGTTGTAGAAGAGGTGCAGTTCCACCCGGGGCATGATCAGCTGGATCAGGCTTGTCGGAGCGGCCTTGCCCAGCAGATGCGCGCCCGCGAGCGCCTGGACCAGGAGCAGCAGGTGCTCCAAGTGGTGCCACACCTGGATCCCGAGCGACACCTTCCACCAGGTCCCCGAGCGGCCGGTGAAACCCGAACGCAGAAGGAACAGGCCGACCATCATCACCAGCGCGTAGCCGTAGTGCATCCATTCCGACGTGACGAGCCACGGGAACGGAATTCCGAGGACACCGCGCGCCTCCGGGATCGGCCAGCCCATGACGTAGATCTGGTAGGCCTGGACCAGGTGCTCTGCCCAGTGCGCTACGACGATGAACAGGAATAATCGCAGGCCGAGTTGATGATGTCGGCCGTTGAGCGAGTCGAGTCCGCCCCGCAGGGCGTGGGGTGACGCTCCCGTGCTGATGGCCATGCCTGAACCTCCACGGTCGGGGAACGGTGGCCCATTACACCAGCACCGCACACGGGACGGCTTCTTCCGAAGTGCTCTCCTTCGGGGACCTGTTCGCGGACGCCCGCGGGCCGGCCCACGGCCCGGTGCACGCTCCCGGCGTGCGCGGCGCCGACCTCCCCGGTGCGCGCAGAGCAGATGCCGCTGCTCAGGACATGATCGCGGAAGGGCCGGTCGTTCTGCGCTCATGGCCGGTCGGAGGCTCGGCCAGGACACCGGGAGCTTCCCCTCCTCGACGCACGGTTGCCACCGACCGGAGGGTTCACTAGCTTCCTCGCAACGCGAAGGCCCTGCCGTTCCGCGGCCACGCGATTCTCACCGCACACCTGTCTCCCCCTTCTCCTGGAGGACGAGCCGTGCCCCACATCGCGCTGAACAACGATCTCCCCGGAATCATCGGTTTGATGGTCCACCGGCCCGACACCGGCGGACCGCTGGGTGACCTGGCGAACGCTCTGCTGAGGGCACCGTCCTCGCTCGAACCGGGCGAACGCGAGCTGATCGCGGCGTACGTCTCGCGGCTCAACGGCACCGAGTTCTGCGCCTCCTCGCACGGGGCTTTCGCGGCCTCGCAACTGGCGGGTGGCCGAGAACTGGTTGGGGACGTGCTGGCCGATCCCGGCACCGCGCCGATCAGCGGGCGGCTCCGTGCGCTGCTGGGCGTGGCCGCGGAGGTCCAGAGCTCCGCGCGTCCGGTCTCCGACCGAGCGATCGAGGCGGCCCGCGTCGAGGGCGCCGACGACACGGACCTGCACGACACCGTTCTGATCGCCGCGGCGTTCTGCATGTACAACCGCTACGTCAGCGGCCTCGCGACCGAGCTGCCCAAGGATGACGAGTACTACGAGCACGCCACCCGGCGGATCGTGACGAGCGGTTACCGGGCCGGGATCGTCCAGGGTGACTGACGCCCCCCCTCCTGCGATGCAGGAGGTTGCCGTATGAGCGACACGACCCGCGGTCCGGTACCGGACCCGGCTCACCACCTGGCCTACCGTGCCTGTCGGGAGAACATCACCCGGCTCGTCACCTCGGGCCTGTCGGTCGCGGAGCTCCCTGTGCCGGCCTGTCCCGGCTGGAGCGTGCGTGATCTCGTCGGCCACCTCGTCCTGGTCTGCCGGATGGCCGTCGACGAGGATCCGGGCGAGATCAGTGAACCCCCACCCCCGCCTCCAGGTATTCCTGTCCACGAACTCGTCACCACCTGGGCCGCACTGGAGGAGCGGCTGCCGGGAGTTCTGCCGCGCGCGGAGTGGCTGCGTCGCCGCATCCTTCCGCTGGACGCGCTCTCGCACGAGCTCGACCTCCGTACGGCACTCGGTCTGCCCCCGCCCGACGGTTCCCCCGCCCTCGCCGACGCGCTGGATCTCGCCGTGACGGGCTTCACCCTGTCGCTGCACGGACACGGTCTGCCGGCGCTGCGCGTCCGGACGCCCGACCGGGAGTGGGCGGCCGGGGAGGGTGAACCGGCCGCCACGCTGGGCGGCGGCAGTCTGGAGGTCTTCCGCGCTCTGACGGGACGGCGCACGGTCCGTCAGATCGGTGAGCTGTCCTGGAGCACCTCGCCGGCAGCGTGGCTCCCCGCGTTCACGTGGGGCCCCTTCACACCGCCGACGCGCGCGGTCGAGGAGGCGGCGCCCACCTCCATGGGACCGGACCGGCACTCCGGCACCTGATGGTCGTCGCCACCCGGAAGCCCCGGCACCCCGAAGACCTCCCAGGGCTCCAAGGACAAGGGCCGCAAGGACGCCACGGCCGAGC
>NZ_JBEXSI010000080.1:0-25644 GCF_040613515.1 Streptomyces sp. NPDC006261 | reverse complement strand
GCCCTGGAGAGCGGTACTCGGGTGTTCTTCGCTGACCCCCACTCGCCCTGGCAACGACCGACGAACGAGAACACCAACGGGCTCCTGCGACAGTATTTCCCGAAAGGCACAGACCTCTCTCGGTGGTCCGCCGAAGATCTCGAAGCCGTCGCATATCCACTCGACAATCGCCCCCGCAAGATCCTCGGCTGGAAGACCCCCGCCGAAGCCTTCGAAGAACAACTACGCTCACTACAACAAACCAGTGTTGCATCGACCGGTTGAACTCGCCTATGCAGGTCGGAAGGGATTCGAACTTTTCGGGTCACAGGCCACAGTGGCCTGGAGAAGGTTGCTTTCAGACGGTCTCCTCGGCGCGCCGCCAGGCTGCCGCCGTCCCGGAAACAGGATGGGGCAATGGCGGAGCCGGCCGAGGGCGGTCGACGAGGTGCTGCTCGGACTCGGGGACTGACCAGAGTAGCTACTCGTAATAGAACCAAGCGTCGACTGGATCGTGGTCCCGCCCGGCTTTGTACTGCTGGTCGAATTCAAGGCGGTCCGGCCCGCGGCCATGCTGGGGCTCGGCCTCCAGCACGAGTTCGGCGACGAGCAGGACAAGGAGTTGGGCAAGGCCATCGGAAGACAGATCACAACCACAACAATGCTGATCCGCGACCGGCACACGAAGTTCACTCACGTCCTCGCAGACCGCCCGGCGTTCGGCCTCGTGGTCACCAGGGAGGAGCCTTTCCACGTCGTCAACATCCCTGAATTTCCCGCTGCACGTCTGGACGACGTGGAAGGTGCCACTGAGCCTTTTCCATCATCGTTCTGAGCTGGTCAGATGAAGGGTGAGGACGGCCTGGACGATGCTGGTGATCCGGGTGGTCGAGCACCGCAGTTTGCGGAGGAGGCGCCAGGACTTGAGGGTGGCGACGGCTTGCTCGACAAGGGCCCGGATCTTCGCGTGGGACCGGTTCACCGCCTGCTGGCCTGCGGAGAGGGTCGCCCATCGTCCCCAGCACGGGATTCGGACCGTGCCGTCGGCGCCCCGGTAGCCCTTGTCGGCCCAGCACCGCATGCTGGCCTCGGCGAGAGCGTCGATGATGCCGTGTTCGCGGGCCGCGCGGATGTCGTGGACGGCGCCTGGCAGGGCCGATGAGGCCCACAACAGCCGGCCGAAGGGGTCGGCGAGGACCTGCACGTTCATCCCGTGCTTCCTGTGTTTGCCGGAGTAGAACGGCCGGTCCGCGGCGATACGGTCGATCGGCAGGAGCGTGCCGTCCAGGATCAGGTACGCCTTCATCGACGCGGTCCGCACCGCGTCGGCGAGGCTGGGTGCGAGAGCGGCCAGCAGATCGACGGCTTGGGTGACGTAGCGGTACGCGGTCGTGGTTCCGACGCCGAACCCGGTCGCGAGCTGGGCGTAGGTGTGGCCCACCCGCAGATGGGCGAGGGTGAGCAGGGCCTGGCGGCCGACACTCAGGCGCCGCCACCGGGAGCCGATGGCGCGGCGGTGGCACCGCAGCTGCTGTGTGAGGAAGCGGAGGGCGGAGCTGGACACGTCGACGCCCGACGGGTAGACAAGCATGTGAAGCCTCTGGCAGAGACGGTTCTCTTGGTCGAAAACCCATCTACCAGGGGCTTCATCACGTCATCAGCCCAACAGCCTTATGCCCGAACCAGGTTGGAAAGGGCTTACTGCCCGCTCCACAGGACGCGACCGCTCCGTACGCCAAGCCACCGAGCGCTCTCGCCGAGGAGCAGAACATGCTGCTGTCCGAGGCGCTCGTGAGCCACCGGGCACGGTCAGTAGAGCAGACCGCCGCGGCGAAGAAGGCTGGCTCTCTGGTTGAAGTCATTGACGTCGCCTCGCCAACCTCTCCATGGGCCAGGTTCCGGCGCGCCATCGGCGGGAACCCATAAGCACCTTCGACGCTTGACAACAGTCATTGAGAGTCAGTCGCCGCCGAGGCGCCCGGAATCCCGTTGCCCCGGCGGTCCCCGGCCGGGCACGCTTTCGGCATGCGATTCCCCGCCGAAGCCCACCGCGACGTCCACGTCCGCTACGCCCGGCCAAGCTGCATGGGCGGCTTCGCGTGGTTCACCGTGGATTTCGAGCCGCTCCCGGACGGGCGGCTCGGCTTCGAGTTCGTCAACCCGCTCCGCCCCGACGACATCGACGCGGAGTGCGCGCAGGAGGTGAGCAACGGGGTACTTCTATGGCTGATCGGAACAGAACGCAAAGACCTCTTCTCCGTCGACTGCCCGCAACTCCCCACCGCGAAGGAACTCGACGCGGGAGCGCCCGTCCGCCCGGACGTCGGCCCGGGGCTCATCGCCCTGCGCGCAGTGCTCCGGCACTCACGCGTGCACCCCGTCGACTCCCTGCCCCTGATCCACCGGCGCGCCGGATGGCGCGCCGCGGACAAGAGCTGGCTGGGCATGGAGGCGACCGGTGACCCGATGGATCACGCGCCGTAGAGCTGTGCGGTCGCCGCGGAAGCTACGCGAAGTCGCTCCGGCCTTGCTGGTCGAACGCGACGACCGATCCAGCATCGCGGTGCGCCCGCCGAGGGGGGCGACGTGGGGCAGCCCGGCGACCAGAAGGACGCTTTCGAACAAGACCTGCGGGAGGCCCTCACCGCCTTCAGCTCTGATGGCCGCTTCGACGAGGTCATCCGCACCGAGACGATCATCGCTACCCGTCCCTGACAAGGCCACGGACTCAAGAGGAAGTGTCTTCTGCGTGCTCCGGTCAGGCTCCGGAATGCAGATAGCCGGCCCACAGTGACGGCACCCGCGGAAACATGTCGCGCACAGCACGTACCGCCGCGTGCAGAGCAAAGGCAGCTCTTCGGGTGTCCACTACGTCCGGCCTGACGCGGAGGCCACTGTATACAGCGTCCGCGATGGTCACGGCGGTGTCATCATCGATTTCCCACAATGTGCCGATGACCTGTGGGAATCCGGCCAGTTGGAAGGCGGAGGCCAAATGGATGGCTTCGTCGACCAGTTTGTTGGTTTCGATGGCGGCAGTACGGCAGGCCGACAGGTAAGCCAACTCGGCGCTGTCGAGCTGGATCGGTGCGAGGCTGGCGACCGTCAGCGGAGCATGGGTGTGATCGTGGAGGAACAGGAGACTCTTTGAGGGGTCGGTGGGATGGGTGGCACCGTGGCAGGCGAAGTGGACGATCGAGCATTGGGGCAAGCGCGCGAGGACGCCCTCTCTGGTCGGTGTGCAGGTCGAGGCCGTGGACGGGCGGACGTCACGGGGATCCTCTTCACGCAGCAGTACGGAATCGGGCAAGTGGTCCTGCACCGCGGCGACTTCCTCATTGACGAACCCCAGTCGGCCATGGTTCGGCATGTCAGGGGTGGTGGGCATCGCTACTATCAGGCCGCGGATGCCATCACGCGGCTTTGCTTGCTGCCGACGAGAGAGTTCGCGGGCGCGGCTCAGGGCACGCACCGTGGGTGTGTACGAGGAGACCACCCGGTCCATGACTGTACGCCGCGCTGTGCCCGCCGGGTCGGAGTGATGCCCCGCAGCGTGCACAGGCAACTGTCCCAGCATCCCTCCCGGCACCCACCACACCCGTGACCAGTCCGTGGCAGAGTCAGCGGGTCGGCCTTGTAGCCCGAGCGCGTCGAGGACAGGTCCGGCCGCGGCGTCCCACAACCACTCAGTCACTCCGACCAGCGTGGCCTGTGCCTGCTTCCGTGCCGCCTTGTCCTCTCCGGTGGCGGCGAGGAGCGCCTGCTGGAATTCCTTCGCCCTCCGGGTCACGTGGCCCTCGGCCAGCTCAGGTAGCTCCACATGCGCGATGCCGTCCCCGGTCAGCAGCAGCGCGTCACCACAGTGACGGCTGACGTTGAAGACCACGATCGGACCCTCGGACGCCTCGTTCATCAGCGCTTCGGCAGTCGGAGGCAGAGCGAAGGAGGAGTGGCCTTCGAGGCCACGGATCTCGGCCAGGGTCGCCTCGAACTCCTCCGCCAGCCGGTGCCGGTCGTCCGCTGAGGCACGCTGTCGCGACTTGCGGGCCTTGATTTCTCCTCGCCCAGGAAGAGGAGCTTCCGACGGCTGGTCGAGCAGGTCCCGTAGCCGGGTGAACCGGGCTGCCAGCTCGGGTTTCTGAGAGCGAAGATCGGACAGGTCGCTCCGTACGTCCAGTGCCTGGCCGAGCAGCACGCCACGGCCCGCTTCCAGCAATCGCAGCGCTCGCACGGCACGTTCATTACCTGTTCCATGGTCGTCGGCGAGTGCCAGTGCGGCGGCTTCACCGGCCAACCCGGCGAACCTACTGAGCGCATTCTGCTGGTCTCCTCGCTCCAACCGGCGCGAGGAGATTCGGGGCAGCAACCGGACGGCGGCCTCCGCGGCCTCGGCTGCCTTCCCGGGGGCGTTCGGTCCCAGCAGACGCGCCGCGTTCCACGCGGCACTGATGCGATTCGATGGAAGCGTGGATTCCGTCGACCATGCCTCTGCCCAGGCGGATACCGCCGCCTCGCGGTCTGCGGCCTCACCCGTCCGATTGAAACGGGATTGAAGCATGTCGCCCAGAACCGACAGAAAATCCGTACGCTCGGGGTAGCCGGTGGGAGTGATGCGTACCGCCTCTCGGCAGTAATCGATGGCCGTTTCCAGATCCGCGAGCAGGCTCGCCCGCTCCGCATGGTCACGTACATTGATGATCGTGTATCGGTCGTAGCGACTCCAGAGTGCCCTGGCCAGGGTGGCGAGCAACCTCGCATGATCGAGACCCTCGGCGTCGCCCGCCTGCACGGCCTTGCGGCAGTACTCGATCGCTGCCTGGAGATCCCTTGCTGCCAGTGTCCGTTTGTACCGTGCGTAGAGGGCGGCTCCCAGATTGACCAGCAGGGCCGAGCGGCCGAGCCCCGAAGCCACCGCGTCTTGGTGATGGCGGATGGCCTCGTCCAGATCTGCGGGATCTCCTGATCTCGTGAACCGTGCGACGAGGGCGTTCCCCAAGTCGGACAGTCGGCCGGCGTATTCCGCGTCGCTGTCGCTGGTGGCCCGCACGGCTTCCCAGTTCCAGATGACGGAGTCGTCCGCATCCGCCAGCGTTCCGGTCCGCAGGGACCGTGCGCGAAGCGTCATTCCCAACCACTCCAGCAACTGAGTGTGCGCCGGATCATCGGCTTCCATGACCTTCAGCGCTTCCCGCTGAAGGTGGATGGCCGTGTCCAGATCCGGCAGCGCGCGTGTGCGCTCGTACCGGCTGTACAGTGCCGTACCCAGGCTGAGCAGCATCGATCCTCGAAGGAAATGGTCGGCAGGGGCAACCTGCACCCCCTCCTGCTGACGGCGGATTCCCTCGTCCAGTTCCGCCAGTTCGCCGGTGCGTTCGTACCGGCTGACCAGCGCCCGTCCCCACAGCACTAGCCGAGCACCGCGCTCGGGATGCCGGAATGGAGTGATCCCCGCCACGTCCTGGTAGATCCTGATGGCCTCGCCCAGGTCCGCCGCCTCGCCGGTCGCATCGAATCTGGCCTCCAGCGCGAATGCGAGATAGACAAGACGGGGCGCGTACTCAGGGTCATCATGGGGGGTGCTCTTCGACGCATCCCTGTAGGCGCTGATGGCGGCGCTCAGGTCCGACGTCTCCCCGGTGGCCTGGTGCCGGGTGCGGAGTAAGGATCCCAGATCGGACAGCCGTGCCGCGCGCCCGGATGCGTCGGCACGGGTGAGGTCCATGACCTCCCTGTGACAGCTGATGGCCGCGTCCAGATCCGCCAATGCTCCGGTTTCCTCGAAGCGCGCTTCCAGCGCGCGCCCCAATTCGGGCAGGCGAATCGGCCTCTCGGGATCGCCAGCCGGCAGGGCATCCAATGACATCCGGTAGCGCTCGATGGCGTCGTCCAGGTCCCGCGCATCTCTGCGGGCACCGTATCGGGCGTGGAGAGATGACCCGAGGAAGAGCAAGTACCTGGACCGGTCCGGGTCGTCAGCAGGTGTGATCCGTACAGCTTCCAGCTGGCAGTCGACTGCCGCGTCCAGGTCGGAAACCTGCCTTGATACGCGAAAGCGTTCCCACAGAACGACGCCCAGATGCGACAAGTGCGTCGCACGCTCCGGGGCGTCGACGGGGGTGGCCTGCACGGCGTCGGTATGGTGCCCGACGGCCGCGTCGAGATCCTTCGCTTCCCCCAGGCTTCGGAACCGCCGGTGGAACGCCTCCCCCAGCTCAACTAACCGTGCCCCGCGATCGGGGTCATTGGAAGGGGTTTCCCGCAGCGCCTCTGAGTGCCGACAGACGGCAGCCTCCAGATCCGCCACATCGTCGGCCCACGCGTATCGGGTACGCAGCGCACGCCCAAGTTCGAACATCGTCGCCGCACGCTGGGGATCCCCGGCGTCGAATCCCTCCGCGGCTTCCTCGAGACGAACGATCGCGGCG
The DNA here is from genome assembly GCF_040613515.1 of Streptomyces sp. NPDC006261. Lineage (NCBI taxonomy): Bacteria > Bacillati > Actinomycetota > Actinomycetes > Kitasatosporales > Streptomycetaceae > Streptomyces > Streptomyces sp. NPDC006261. The sequence continues at coordinate 19,240 of NZ_JBEXSI010000080.1, read as the reverse complement.
TTCAAGTCGGCCATCGACCTGGTCGCTGTGAAGCGCGCGCTGAGCGCGGTGCCAAGGCCGGACAGTGTCGTCGCACGCTGGGGATCATCAGGAGCGAGTCCCTGCGCGGCTTCCGCGAGACGAACGATGGCCGCGTTCAGGTCGGTCATCGAACCGGTCTCCTCAAAACGCGCTTCCAGCGCGATCCCCAAGCCGGACAGCAGGCCCGCCCGCCGCAGGTCACCAACGGGTGTGCACTGCAGTGCTTCCCAGTACCGGCTGACTGCCGCGTCCAGGTTCGCCACCTCTCCGGTGACCGCGTAACGGGCGCCCAGGGCAAAGCCCAGGCAGGACAGCGCTTCTGCTCTCCGGAGCTCCTCGAACTGGGTGTCCTGCACGGCCAGCGAGTAGCAGTCGATGGCCTCGTCCAGATCCGCGGCCGCCCCCGTAAGCGCGAACCGGTGATCCAGTGCGGTTCCCAGGTCGAACAGCCGATCCGCACGCTCTGCGGCATCGAGTGCAGTGGCCCCTAAGGTCTCCCGGTCCGCCGCGACGGCCGCATCCAGGTCCGCCAAATCCTCTGTCTGCTCGAAGCGGGCGTGCAGCGCTTGTGCCCAATAAGCCAGGTACTCGGCACGGACCGGTCTGCCGTCCGGGGTGGCCCGCACTATGCGCCGCCACCCGGCTTCCGCGGCCTCGACGAGTGCCGGATCAGGCGAGTCCTCCACCTGGCGGAGCATCCGCACAGCGGCAGGGACCGCAGCCTCCGCGAGGTGCGGCAGCAACGGTTCCGGCACACCGGCGATATCCGAGGCGAAGCACTCGCCCAACGCCTCTACGGCAGACCGGAGTTCCTGTCCCGCCTGGTCCTCGTCCTCGATGACCGCTTGGTACCGGTACCAGTGAAGCCTGCCGAGGAGGAGACGGACCTCCATGTTCCGCTCATCCTCGGCCCCGGCCTCGAAGAGGAGGAGAGTGAGCTGCTGTACGTCACGGCAAGCCTGCGGTTCCCAGGCCGAGGAGAAGTCACCGGCCCCGCCGATCCGCTGCAGCCGCGCACGCACCGCGGACAGTAATTGTTCATGCATACGGCTCCCGAATCATCCCCTTGCCTCCGTGATAGTGACACAAGCTCCCGCTTGGGAAAAGGAGTTGGTCGGCTATGCTCATCAGGCGGAACAGCAGGAACAGCGTGGACCGCGGAGACGATCCAGGGGACGGCCGATACATCGCGGACGGGGACGTCATGGCTGAGGAGCACGGGAGAGCGCAGCGACGCATGGCTGAGCGTCTGGCCGTCGTATGCGCACACTTCGAGGAAATCCGCAGCGATCTCCTCGCGGAGATCGGGGACGACAGCTCCCTGCAGGAGCTGCTCAGGGCGATACGCACCGACGAAGAGATTCCATCCGCTCTCGAAGCACTGCACACCGCTCTGCGAGCCGGTGGCGACGCCTTGGGGCTTCGCGGCTACGCCGAAGACGGCACCGTGACACGCGGTCTGCGCCCCGTGGGCATCAGCGGCGGCGCATCCGGGGGCGGCGACGCGCTGGGAGGCGAGATCACCTACATATGCCCGACACGACGGTGCGCCCGCTTCTGGTGGCCGCAAGGACCAACAGCGTTGCCTGAATGCGCGATCACCGGTGCGCCCCTGCGCCGGGAACGGCTCTAACGTTGGGAAGCCTGCTGTCGGAACTCGGCAAGAAACTGGCCGAGCGCTGGCTGTCCCTTCTCGTGCTGCCGGGCGCCCTCTACCTCGCGGTTGCATACGTAGCCCACACTCTCGGCCATGCTGACGCTCTCAGTCTCGACAGTCTGATGGACCGGATCACCGTCCTGGCCGGCAGCCCCACCGTCCGTGGAATCGGCGGGCAGGCCGTGCTACTCGCCGCCATCCTGGCAGGCTCGGCCGTCGTGGGTCTGGCAGCTCAGACCGTCGGACCACTGGTCGAACGGCTCCACCTGGCCCCCGACTGGCACACCTGGCCCGGTGGGCTGCGTCGGCTCGCGTACAGGTACACGGCCCGACGGCAGCAGCGATGGGACCGAGCAGCCACGAGCTGGCACCACCACCGGGAAGAAGCCGCTCGTGCCCTCACCCGCGGCGAGCGGCTGAATCCAACGGCACGTCGGTCCGCCCACACTGCGATGGTCCGCGTCTCCCTCGAAAGACCCGGCCGCCCGACCTGGAGCGGCGACCGTATCCACACCGTGGCCATACGCCTGGACCGCGATCACCACATCGACGTCGCCATTATCTGGCCCCACGTGTGGCTGATACTGCCCGAGGAGAACCGCGCAGAGATTACCACCGCCCGACAGGCCATCACACGGGCAACGACGCTGGCCGCTTGGGCCCTGCTCTACCTCGCACTCACCCCATGGTGGTGGCCCGCGGCCGTCATCGCAACAACACTCGCTCTCACCAGCTGGCACCGCACCCGCATGGCCTGCGACACCTACGCGACGCTGCTGGAGGCAGTCATACGTCTCTTCGCCAGCGATCTCGCCGAACGGCTCGGCCTGGACTCCTCCGCTCCTCTTTCTCCCGATACCGGGGACGCTCTCACCCGCCACCTGACTCCCAGTCCACCCGATCGGCCGTCAACCACCAGGTAATTGCAGTCAACGGCCGGTTCGTCTGCTGCTCGCCGTCATCTTTCGCGCCGGAGACAGCGGGAGTGGCCACGCTCCACGGATCGGCCGTACTCGCCGACCGCCGTCCAGGTGGGTCTGCGTCATCCAGTCGCGGCCGATCACCTCGTGCGAGCGTTGATGGTGCCCTCCACTCCGGGGCGCACCGCGTAGCGGGCCTTCCATTCGGGTGTCTGCTGCCCGGTGCGGACGCGGAGTTGCAGGTCACGAAGCTTGCGCGGGGGAAAGCCCACGGTGCGGGCGCTGTCGGCGGTGCTGGTGCACTGGGTGCGGGCCGGCCAGGGACGGCACTGGCTCTTGGTGAACCGGGCCACGATCAGCGGTGCCGCGGTGGGCGAGGAAGTCGGATAGGGGCAGTGCCGGCCCGCGCTGACCTGTCCCTGGGGGCAGGTGACCTGCTGCTGCTCGTAGTCGATGTGGAAGTCGTCCCGGGCGAACCCCTTGCCTTGGCGATGCTGCCGAGTGGGGTTGGCCGGCAGCGGTCCGGTGACGGTGACCTGGTGTTCCCGGGCGGCTTGTTCCAGGTGGACCAGGGAGGTGTAGCCGTTGTCGACCAGGTGCTCGGCGGGCAGCAGCCCGCGGCGGGACAAGCGGACGTCCGTGATCACGTTGGGGCCGTCGGGAGCACAGGTCTCGGTCAGGTGGGCGGAGAACCCCTTCCAGCTGGTGATGTGTCCGTGCCGTGCATAGCGGGCCGAGGTGTCGTAGGGCGAGACGACCGCCCGGGACGACGGCGGCAGACCTGCCCCGCCTTCCTTCTCGGCGGTGCGCCAGCGCAGACGCCCTGCGGCGTCACGGTGGTAGTTCTGCAGCACGATCTGGCGCAGGGCCTGGATGCGCGGGCCTGAGGTGCGGTCTGTTCCGTGCCGGTAGAGGTGTTCCAGGAGGCGGACGGCGTCATTTCCGGCGGCAAGGATCCTGGTCATGGGCCTGGTGGGGTTCTTGCCCAGGCGGACCGGCCGACCGTAGCGGCGGCCCCAGTCCTCGTCGATCAGCTTGTCGAGCAGGTGCGGGGAGATGCCTGCGACCTCTTCGAGTGCGGCGCGGACCGCCTCGGTGATCAGCTCCAGGCGGGTCAGGTCGCGCACTGCGGCCAGGACGTGGGTGGAGTCGGTGTGGCTGGGTGGTGCGCTCGCGCACCAGTCCGGCCTCCTTCAGGCGCGCGAGCGCAAGGTCGAGAAGGCGGTCGGCTCGGTCGTCTTCGGTGACAGCCCGAGTAGGAACTGCAGCACACAGACGCTCGCCAGCTGAGCGGGTGAGAGACCCGGCCGTCCGTCCCGCGGGTACCAGTCGGCGAAGTCCTCGTCGCACCACAGGCCATCCAGTCGGTCACGCACCCATATCGCCGTCGTTCCAGCCGGGTTGCTCGCCCGCGGGACCTGCGCGGTCAGAGGCGGAACGTGCTCACCAGAGCGGGGGCGAAGGGACAACGGGCACCTCGACAGCTTCATCGGTCGACGGGACTACCCGAGCATGCCCGTCGACCATGCTCCCGCACCGGGAAACTCCAAGATCCCCGACAGAGTCAAGTTAGGCAGTCGCGTCGCAGGCCGTCGCGTCGCGGCCAGTAGGGTTCTCGGGGTGAACAGCTCTGCTCCGACCTCCCCCACCTTCCGCCTGATCGTCACCGGCGGAGGCACCGGGGGCCACACGTACCCGGCGCTGACCACGATCCGCGCCCTACAGCACCGACTCGCCTCCGACGACCGCACGCTGGACGTGCTGTGGATCGGCACGGAGAACGGGCTGGAGGCCCGGGTCGCGCCCGCCGAGGGCATCCCGTTCGAGACGGTGGCCACCGGCAAGATCCGCCGGTCGGCCAACCCGCTGAAGCTGGTGAGCCCGTCGAACGTGCGGGACATGGCGCGCGTGCCGCTCGGTGTCGCGCAGGCCCGCAAGCTCGTCGCGGACTTCCGGCCGGACGTCGTGCTCGCCACCGGCGGGTACGTCGCCGTCCCCACCGGCATGGCGGCACGGCTGTGCCAGCGCCCGCTGGTGCTCCACGAGCAGACCGTGCGCCTGGGCCTGGCCAACCGCAAGTTGGCGAGCTCCGCGACGCGGATCGCGGTCTCCTCCCAGTCGACGCTGCCCCTGCTGCCCGAGGCGGCACGCGGCGCGGCCGTCGTCACGGGCAACCCGATCCGACCGGAGGTCCTCGCGGGCCACCCGGACAAGGCCGTCGCCGCGCTGGGCCTGCACGACTTCGACCGCCGACTGCCGACCGTGTACGTGACCGGGGGCGCCCAGGGCTCCCAGCAGATCAACGGAGTGGTCCGGGACTCACTGCCCTGGCTGCTGGAGCGGGCGAACGTCGTCCACCAGTGCGGCCCCAACAACGTCGACGAGTTGCGCCGACACGCGTCCGCCCTACCGACGGCGCTGGCCGGCCGCTACCACCTCACGGGCTTTGTCGGCCCCGAACTTCCCGACGTGCTGGCGCTCGCCGACGTCGTCGTCTCCCGCAGCGGCGCCGGGACGCTGGCCGAGCTGACGGCCCTCGGCCGCCCGGCCGTGTTCATCCCGCTCGCCTCCTCGGCCGGCAACGAGCAGGCGCACAACGCCCGGCATCTGGAGGAGGCCGGCGCCGCCGTCGCCCTGCTCGACGAGGTGACACCGGGCCGCCTCCGGGAAGCGCTGGCACCGCTCCTCACCGACCCCGCCCGACGGCAGGCCATGGCGGAGCGAGCCCGTGCCCACGGCCGCCCCGACGCGGCGGACCGACTCGTGGACGTCCTCCTGTCCGCCGCGACGAACTGAACGTCTGGGTCACTTGCGCGAGCCACGGCCCGGGGGCGGTCCTGGCCGACACTCACGTCCGCGTCACCCTCGGGCGGGTCGTCGTCGCCTGGTCCACCGGCTGAGGTGACGGCCGGTAGGACTGGGCGAGGTGGCGTTGCAGCCGGATGTGGCGGAATTGGTAGACGGCGCCGGTCTGGCGGAGCACGCCACGGCGGTAGGCGTCCTCCAGGAAGACGACCGTGTTCCAGGGCAGTCTGCCCGTCAGCGGCAGCCAGACGCGGGACAGCGTGAGCCACTGCCCCCAGGCGGTGAAGGCCAGCACGTAGGACGACGCGCCGCCCAGTCCGCCGACCGCGCCGAGCAGGGCCGCGTCCGCCAGCCGCCACACCAGCGGCCCGAGGAGGCCCTGGAACAGGCCGACGACAAGAAAGCCGCAGAGGCAGACGCCGAGGGTGACCGCCGGCATGAGTACCAGGAGTTGGTGTCCGGCGGTCGCGCGGTTGGCGGACAGCAGCCGGAGGGGCGTGGCCGCCGCGGTGATGTCCATCGGCGCTTCGAAGGCCGCGAGCAGCCCGAAGACCAGCCCGGCCGACAGGCCGAAGATCAGCGCGAAGACCAGCATGTTGATCAGCACGCCGCGGAGCACCCCGGGGTCGGAGAGCGACGACCCCAGGTAGAGAGCGCGGAGCAGCGCGTGCGCCCAGGCGTACCCGATGCCCAGCACCGCCCCGCCCAGCAGCATGAACCCGAAGCGGGCGGTGAACGCGCGCAGGGGCCGGCGGGCCACCCGGCGGTCGGCGGTCGGCAGTCTGAGCCGTACCCGGGACGGCTGGAGGGCGACCTGGTCCAGGGCTGCCATCACGGCGTAGACGAGCCCGAAGGCCCCCCCGGCGATCAGCCCGACCAGTGTCCCCTGGACCAGTACGATCGCAGGGCCGAACCACTCGACGGACTGCCAGAGTTGGGCGACCAGCCCCACCAGCCAGGTGGCGGTGGCCATGCACAGGGTGGAGGTCAGGGTGACGTGCAGGACGCGGGTCCCCGTCGGCAGCCCGCGGCTCAGTCGCCACCAGGCGAGATCCTGCCGGCCGCCGTCCCCCTGACTGAGGCTGTGGGCGAGGTAGCCCAGCCAGTGCCGGGCACGCTCGGCGTCCCACTCCCGCTGCCGCCGACCGTCCTCGGACCGCTCGGGCGCACGGCGCCGGTAGACCGTCGGTACGAAGCCGGCCAGCAGATGTTCCTCAAGGTCGCTCGGGGTGGGGAGGCGTGTGGTGTCGAGTAGTTCGGCCGGGCTCCGGTCGGGCGCCTCGCTGTACATCGTTCGGGCCAGGATCACCATCAGCGGAGTGCGCAGCACGTCGGCGAGTTGGGTGGCCCCGGGGGCGTCACCGGTTCGCAACGCCTCCAGCACCTCGTCCCACACGCCGGTGCCGCTGCCCGTGGCGCCATCCGTGGCGCGGCGGACCTCGTGGGCGACGGGTCGTGCGGTGCGGGGCAGGTAGGCCGCGAGATCCTCGACGGTGAGGTCGGCCAGTTCGATGCCCGCGGCCCACACCAGGGGTGCCCGGGTCGCGGTGACCACCTGCTCGTACTCGTGCCGGCGGCTGGTCAGGACCAGCGGCAGGGAAGTGTCGTTGAGCCCGTCCAGCGCCGCGTCGCGCAGGCCCCGGGCTATCTCGTCGAACCCGTCCAGGACCGGCAGGATCAGGTCGGCGTCGACCAGCGCGGCGGCCTGCGTCGTTCCACCGGCGACCCGGCGGGCGAGGTGGGGGTGGTCCCGTAGCAGCCGGCCCACCAGCAGGTCCCGCACGGTGGTGGTGGCCGGGTCCCACGAGCCGAGGCTGACGATCACCGGCACCGGATCGGCCGGCGCGCGGGCCGCGAGGAGGTCGAGGGCGAAGCGGACGGCGAGCACCGACTTCCCCGATCCCGCCCGGCCGAGTATCACCAACCGCCCGGACCCGATCCGCCGGTAGGTCTCCGCCACACTGCGCACGTCACCGCTCAGGTCCACGCCCCCGGCGGTGGCGCCCGGTTCCAGCCGCTGGACGTTCTCGGGATGGTCCGTCAGGGAGGCGGGCGCCGGCTGCCAGCGCACCGGAAGCGGGAACGGATCGTGGACCCGGCGCTGCTCCTCCTCGCGCCGCCAGCGCCGCCGGATCTCCCTGGCCAACGAGTCGGCGGCGCTCGTGAGCACGTCGTCGACCGGACGCGGCGCGGGGGTGTCGGGCGGCGCGGAGGCGGGCGGGGGCGGCGGCCCGGTCACGGCGACGGGGACCGGCTCGGGCACGGCCGCCGCCTCGGGCGCGGGGGCCGTCGGTGGCCGGTCCACGGTGTCGGTGAGCCGACGGCGCTCCTCCGGCCGGGCCTCCAGAGCGTCCGCCAGCAGGTGCAGGGTCTTCACCCGGTGGTCGGTGGACTTGCCGGTCTCCAGTCTGCGGATGGTGCGTACGCTCACCGTGGACCGCTCCGCCAACTGCTCCTGGGTGAGGCGGGCACGCTTGCGTAACTGGCGTAGCAGCGAGCCTGGTTGGTCCGTCATTCGGGGCTCCCACCTCGCACGGATACGGCGGTCCTGAGCGTAGCGTGACGACCGGTCGCGCATGGCCGGTCGACTGGCCTGTTCCCTGAACCGCGTGCACGCCATCGTGACAACGGACCGGCGGCCCCCGTCGGCACGTCACACGAAGGAGCACTCCTGAATGGGACCCTCAACTCCACGTCGCCTGCGAGCCCTTGGCGTGGCACTCGCGGCCGCGCTGGCACTCGCCGCGCTCAGCGGCCCGGTCGCTCGGGCGGACGCCCCCGCCATCCCCGACTTCGCCGACGGGTTCGGCCTCCGGGTCGCCCAGCCGACCGAGGTGCACTCCGGTACCGACCTCACCCTCACCGTGACCACGCCACAGGTGTCCGGCCCGCACAAGATCCGCGTCTTCCTGCCTCGGGACTACGCCGCGAACCCGCACAAGCGTTGGCCGGTCGCATACTTCCTGCACGGTGGCGGCGGCAACGTGAACGACGCCGCGGCCGCCCCCGCTCTGCGCTCCGACAAGATGATCACCGTGGTTCCGGACGGCGGGCGCAAGGGCTGGTACGCGAACTGGAAGATGCAGAACACCGTGCTGAAGGCGGCCAACTGGGAGACCTTCCACCTGGAGCAGGTCGTCCCCTTCATCGACGCCAATCTGCGCACCTTGCCCGACCGCGCGTACCGGGCGGTCACCGGTCTGTCCATGGGCGGCTCCGGCGCCCTGCACTACGCCCAGGCCCGACCCGACCTCTTCGGCCACGTCGCCGCGCTGTCCGGTGGCCTCGACTTCGGAATGGCGGAGATCCGCGCGACGGTCGTCGCCACCGAGCTGAATCTGCCGGGCGCCTGGTGTGCGGTGAGCAGCGCGAGCGGGTGCCCCGACTACGGCCCGTACGTCGACAGCGACGCCATCTTCGGCTCGCCCTACCCGGTGTTCGGCGCCGACCACCTCTGGCGCGCCTACGACCCCGCGGCCCCGGCCAACCTGGCCCGGCTCGCGGACACCTCGGTCACCCTCTACACCGGCGACGGGGACGTCATCGACGCGCGGACTGCGCGCGCCGCCCGCACCGTCAAGTCCCGGCTGGACCAGCTGAACACCCCAAGTCGCCTTGTCGACTACGGCAACGGGAAGTCACTCGCTCCCACCTGCAACGGCGGCCACAACTACGGCTGCTGGGCCCCGGCGTTCGCCGACTACGTGCCGCGCCTGGAAGCCGCCTTCGCGGCGGCCGCGACCAACTGACCCACTTCGACCCGCTCATCGAGGAGAAGCCACCACCATGGCAAAGCACAAGCAGTGGAGCAGGGCGAGGCTTCCCGTCGTCGCAGGCGCCGTCTGCGCGACGATACTGGCCCTGTCGGGCCCGGCGGCAGCCCAGGCCAGCGCAACGGCCGAGGAGGAGCACGCGGCCACACTCGCGGCGCTCAAGAGGTTCCAGGCCGCGGCCGGCCCGGGTGCGGCCGTCCACGCCGGGAACGGTGACGGCTCCTGGACCCTGTCCGTCGGCACCGGCACCGTCAACTCCACGCGGCCCATCAAGTCCGACGAGCACTTCCGCGTCGGCAGCCAGACCAAGACCTTCACCGCGGCGGTGCTGCTGCAACTCGTCGACGAGGGGAAGGTGTCGCTGGACGCGATGATCGATGACTACCTGCCCGGCGTCGTCTCCGGCAACGGCTACGACGGCACCCGCATCACCGTCCGCCACCTGCTCCAGCACACCAGCGGCCTGGCGGCGTACAACCCGTACCCGGTCACCCAGGCGCCCAAGCCCAGTCCGGACGGCACGTACGACCTGGCCGCCTCGGTACGCAAGGGGCTCAACAGCCCGCCGGTCTCCGCGCCCGGCGCGGGCTTCACCTACTCCAACACCAACTACCTCGTGCTCGGCATGCTCATCGAGAAGGTGACGGGCCAGAAGGTGCACCAGGCCGTCACCGACCGGGTCATCACCCCGCTGGGCCTGGAACGCACGGTCTTCCCCGCGCCCGGCGATCGCACCCTGCCCGCCCCGGCGGTCAACGGCTACCACGGGGCCCGGCTCGGCGGCCTGTACTTCTGGACCCCGGCTCTCAGCTACGACCCGTCCCTCTACAGCAGCGCGGGAGCGGTCATCTCCACACTGGAGGACCTGACCACCTTCTACCGGGCGATCACCTCGGGCGAGGTCTTCTCGTCCGCGAGCCTGGCCGAGATGGAGAGGGTGTGGAAGGCCGAGCCGGGTGGCGACGGCGGCGTGGGACTGGGCATCGGCAAGTTCAAGCTGTCCTGCGACACCGTCGCCTGGGGCCACAACGGCGGCGTACCGGGCTACCTCACGCAGACCCTGGTGACCAAGGACGGCCGCCACGCGTCCGTCGTGACCAACACGCTGTTCCAGCTCAACACACCGACCAAGCAGCTCGCGGAGCTGCTGGACACGGCACTGTGCAAGGACGCGCCGAAGCGGTACTGACGCGGCGGCGGGTGGGGCGCCCCGCGGGACACGGGGGATCTCGCGGAGCGTCCCGTCGCACCCGGGCGCCGGCCCGCGCCACGTCCCGCACCGGCCGTAACTGGCCGGTGGCACTGTGGCCGGTCTCCTGACCTGTTTCCCCGCACCTCCCGGCGGCACCCTCGCTCTCACACCCCCCTGCACCATCGCACCTGCGGCATCAAGGAGTTGACATGGCGTACCGCTACCGATGCGGCGAATGCGGCTTCACCACCCGGTGGACCACCGAGTCCGAGGCCGAGGACCTCGCGGTCGCCCACTACGCCGACCGGCACCCCCGAATCGTCCCGGGCGGCAGCGTGGAGATCAACCGGAAGAACCCGAACTCACTCGGCTGCGTCCCGCTGTTCGGCCTGGCGTGCCTCGTGCTGTTCCTGATCATCGCTTCCTGCCAGCGCTAGGTGAAACGAGAGCCCGTGATGAAGGAACTCGGCGCCACCGACCCGCGGGCGGCCCATGACTCTCGGCTCCTGCCCCGGCCCGGCTCCGGCGGCAGGGGCGCCGTACCAGTATCCGAAGGGGGACGTGATGACCGGTACACGGCTGCTGCCACTCGGTCCGGACGACCCACGGCAGCTCGGCGCGTACCGCATCGAGCGGCGGATCGCCTCCGGCGGAATGGGACGGATCTATCTCGGGCGGTCCGGCAGACCCGGCGAAGGCGGCCACCTCGTCGCGATCAAGACGCCGATCGCAGAGGGCACGGTGAGCCCCGGCGACCGCAAGCGGTTCGCACGCGAGGTGGAGCTGGCCCGTCGGGTGGACAGCGTCTACACGGCGCGCGTACGCGACGCGGGACTCGCGGACGCCCGCCCGTGGATGGCTGTCGACTACATACCGGCTCCCCCGCTTTCCGAACTTGTCGACAGCCAGGGCCCGTTGCCGGTCCCCGCCGTCCGCTGGGTGGCGGCCGGCGCCGCGCGCGCCCTGATCGCCCTGCATGACGAAGGCGTCATCCACCGGGATGTGAAGCCGCAGAACATCCTGCTACCCGCGGCGGGCCCGCGCCTCATCGACTTCGGCATCTCCCACGCCTACGACCTCACCCAGACCGCCCTGACGCTAGGCACTCTCGCGTTCAGCTCACCGGAGCAGGCACGCGGTCAGGCGTCCACCACGGCATCGGACGTGTACTCACTCGGCGCGACGCTCTTCTACCTGGCCGTGGGTCGCCCGCCCTACCGCGACACCGAGAACATGCTCCAACTGCGCGCCCTCGTGGACAACAACGACCTCACGCTCAAGGGAATGCCCAGGGAGTTGGCCCCGCTGATCCGACCCTGCCTGGCCGCCGTGCCCGCCAAGCGCCCGCACCTCCCCGACCTCCTCACGGAGTTGGACCGGACCGTCCCTCCGGGAGGCGGTGAACAATCGCTGCCACCACACTGGATGGCACTGATCGAAGCGTACGAGGCCGAGGGCCGACGCCTGCGGGACACCGCCCCCAGCAACGAGACAGCGACGGAACGACTGCTCACCCAGGTACTGCCGGCGCTGCCCACCCGCCCCTACACGCAACTGCGCGAGGCGTACACACAGCTGCGGGACGCCGCCAGAACCCCGCAGCGTCGGGCCAGACTCGGGTACGTCGCGGAGACTCTGCGGCGCCGCCAGGAGGAACTCCGCCAGCGCGCGCAGCAGGAGAGACGAGAGGAGCATGCGAGGCAGGCGCGCGCGCAGCGCGAACGTGAGGAGGCGAAGCGGCGCGAACAGCTGCGCAGGGCGGAACAGGAGCGCAGGCGAGAGGAAGCCGAGCGCAGGCGCAAGGAGGCGGAACGCAGGCGTGAGGCGCTGCGGTCGGTGGCCGCCTTCACCGGGCTCGTGCTGCTGCTCGCCGCGGTCATCGGCGGGTTCGCGTACGCCCGGGAGAACGGGCTGATTCCTGAGCGGAACGACAACGCGAGCCCGTCGAGCTCCCCCGCCCCCGCCCCTGACCCCGACCCCGCCAACACCCGTACAAGCGGGAGCAGCACCGGCGGCGGCTACGGCTCGGTCGACAACAGTTACACCCCGCCGCCGCCCCGAGAGCCGGACCCTCGCGACAGGGCGTTCGCGGCGGTTCGGCGCGGGAACTGCCTCAACGTCCACGACGACGGCTATGACAGATGGAGCAAGGACACCCCGCACACCGTGCCGTGCGGCTGGCTGACCGCGTACGTACGTGTCACCGGGGTGGCCGACTCCGACAGGTGCGAGTCGGGTGGCGGGCGCACCTCCTGGTCGCACACGAACGACGACCTCACGCGCACGGTGCTGTGCCTGGAGCGGCAGTTCCGTACGGGCCAGTGCTTCCTCGCCACCGCGAAGGACCGGCGCCCGAACACGGCGAACCTGATGACCATCTGGGACTGCAACGCGAGGAGGGTGCCAGTCAAGTACAACTTCATCATGCGGATCACGAGCGTCGGATCCGGCACCGTCGGGAACTGCGGCCTGGACTACGCCTGGGAGATCCACGGCGGCAGAGGAACGATCTGCGCCGCCGTCGCCTGAGCCGTGCCGTCCCACGAAGCGGCGCCGCGAGAACCCCGGCGGCGGCCTCGTCAGAGGCACACCCTCCCTACGGAAGAACGACGGTTCACCAGGCGACGTACCACTCAGCCCAAGGAGGCACCAGATGGACGAGCCGACCCCTCCCCCGGACGGCCACGCACCGGCTCCACCGCCGCCGGCCATACCGCCGCCACCCGCCTACCCGCCGACGCCGCCGGACGGTCCCGGACTCCAGCACGCCCGTACCCGGCCGGGACGACAGCGTGCCTGGGTGATGCTGGGCGGCGGGCCGGCTGAAGAGCACCCCTTGATGTACTTCAGTCCCCAGCCGATCTGCGGTTCGCCTCCGCTCGCGCGGAGAGCACGACGTCACACGGCCGGAGTGGATGCGGTGAGCCGGGCAACACCGCGCGGAGGATCTTCTCCGCAGACTCCGCTCACGACCAGCACGAGTACCCCGAAAGCTGGTCACACCAACCCTTTGACCTGCTACTTCAAGATGGCGGAGGCTCTCTGAATTCCGCGTATGCCCAGGCGTGACCGGTGCGTCCCTCCCGTCTCGGTGCGGAACATAGACCAAGAGTGCCGGTCAGCCAAACCGGCGATCGTGACGACGATGGGAGATGCTCGCGTTCGGCCGGGCCAGCACCGAGGCTCTCCGATAGAGGCGACGCCGTCGGACTGTGGCGCGTTGCTGCGCGGCCATGCACTGGGAGGCGGCGTGGCCCGTGCCAGTGCGAGCATTCCGTGGCTCTCAAGGAGTGTGAAAGTCGTGTCTGTTCCGATCAAGAAGCTTTCCCCTAATGCGAAGGGGCGAGTCCGGTACCGGTTTGTGGTCGACGTAGGAGCTCATCCCTCGACTGGGAAGCGGAGGCAGGTGACCCGCACTTTCGGCACTCTGAGGGAAGCGAAGGCCGAGTACGCGCACATCACGCACCGCCGCTACGAGGCAGCGGCCGTGCCGTTCGATGTCAGGACACTGGACGAGTGGCTCGATGAATGGCTGGCCAGGAAGGCGGAGGACTTGGAGGAGAGCACTGTCTACAGCTACACCATGACTCTGGCGCGTCTTCGGGGAATGCTTGGGCACATCCGGCTCCAGGACCTTGCCGAGGACGATGTCGAGGCGTGGATGAAGTGGGCGCTGCGCGAGGGCCGGGCGCGAGGTGGCAAGGCGGGTAAGGGTCTGGGGGTGGCCTCGGTCGAGATGTCGCTGGCGCGGTTGAAGGAGGCGCTCGACCGGGCGGTGGCTCGGCGTCTCGTTGAGGTGAACGTCGCCAGGGAGGTGAAGGTCCCTCGCAACTATCGGAAGGCGGAGCGGCGGACGAAGAGCGTGATCCCGCCCTGGAACCTCCAGGAGGTGCGCGCCTTCGTGGACGTGGTCATGGACGACCGTCTGTATGCCGCCTTCCTCCTGTCCCTGATGGGTCTGCGGCCGGGGGAGATCTGCGGAATGCGCTGGAGCGACGTCGACCTGGGCCGGGCCACCCTGACCGTCAACCGGACTCGAACGCTGATGGGCAACAAGGTCGTGGTCGAAAAGGATACGAAGTCGCTTGCCGGGGAGCGCAAGCTCCCCCTTCCCAATCTGGTGGGGGAGGCCCTCGCCGATTTCAAGGCTACGCAGATGGCCGAGAAGCTCGCGGTGGGGGAGAGGTACGAGGACAACGGGTACGTGCTCGTGGACGGGGTCGGCAGGGCACTCAACGGGCGGCAGTTGCGGGAGCGGGCGTACAAGGTCATGGCCAAGAACGGGCTGCGCCGGGTCCGTTTGTACGACGCCCGCGCGAGCTGTTTCACGTACCTGGCGAACAAAGGCGTGCCGGACCATCTGCTTGCCCGCTGGGCAGGTCACACCGACGTCCGCACGACCAAGCGCTGGTACGTGAAGCCGGATGTGGAGGATCTACGGCCGACGGCGGCTAAGTGGGGAGAACTGGCGAGTGCCCCGGACCCGCCCACGAAGCGAATGTGAGATGTGGGAGCGTGAGCGGGTGAGTGAGAAGAACGTTGAAACCCTGAAATACCGCTTTGACGGGCCAGAAGACGCCCCGGTCCTCGTCATGGGGACCTCCCTCGGTGCTACATGGCACATGTGGGACCGCCAGGTACCCGAGCTGGCCCAGCACTGGCGGGTCTTCCGCTACGACCTGCCGGGCCACGGCGGCGCCCCCGCCCACGCGGCGCCCTCCGTCGCCGAGCTCGCGGACCGGCTGCTCGCGACGCTGGACGGGCTCGGCATCCAGCGGTTCGGCTACGCGGGCTGCTCGATCGGCGGGGCGGTCGGGGCCGACCTGGCCCTGCGCCACCCGCAGCGGGTGGCCTCGCTGGCGCTGGTGGCCTCCTCGCCCCGGTTCGGCACGGCCGACGAGTTCCGGCAGCGCGGGGTGATCGTCCGCACCAACGGCCTGGAGCCGATGGCCCGCACCGCGCCGGAACGCTGGTTCACCCCCGGCTTCGCCGCGGCCCAGCCCGCCATCGTGGAGTGGGCCGTGCAGATGGTCCGCACCACCGACCCCGGCTGCTACATCGCGGCCTGCGAGGCGCTGGCGGCCTTCGACATCCGCGACCACCTGGGCCGCATCGGCGTCCCGACGCTGGTTCTCGTCGGCGCGGAGGACCAGGTCACCGGGCCCGCCGAGGCGCGCACGCTGGTCGCCGGGATACCGGACGCCCGCCTCGCGCTCGTTCCCGGCGCCTCGCACCTGGCCCCGGTCGAGCAGCCCGCGGCCGTCTGCGACCTGCTGCTGACGCACTTCTCCACCGCCTGGCAGGACGCACCCACCGCCGCCCCCGTACCGCCGCTCGTTCCCGGACCGGCCACGCCCGCCACCCCGTTCACCCCGCTCGCCGAGATCGCCCCGGCGCCCGAGGCGCCCGAGGCCGTGGGCCCGGAGCAGGAGGGCCGCCTCGAGCGCGGCACGAAGATGCGCCGGGAGGTGCTGGGGGACGCCCACGTCGACGCCGTGAACGCCTCCACCGACGCGTTCACCGAGGACTTCCAGGAACTGGTCACCCGGTACGAGTGGGGCGAGGCCTGGAACCGGGACGGCCTGGACCGCCGTACCCGCAGCTGCGTCACGCTCACCGCGCTCGTCGCCTCCGGCCACCTGGAGGGCCTCGCCGCGCACACCCGTGCCGCCCTGCGCAACGGCCTGACGCCCGCGGAGATCAAGGAGGTCCTGCTCCAGAGCGCCGTCTACTGCGGCATCCCGGCAGCAGGCGCCGCCTTCACGATCGCGCAGTCCGTGATCCAGGAGGAAACCACCCCGCCCGCATAGCAGGATGGAGCCATGAACGCATCGCCTCAGGCACTCACGCTCACCAAGAAGACGCACTCCTGCGTGCGGATCGAGAAGGAGGGGCGCGTCCTGGTCATCGATCCGGGCGCCTTCTCCGAGGACGACGCGGCCTTCGGCGCCGACGTCCTCCTGGTCACCCACGAGCACCCGGACCACTTCGACGAGGCGCGGCTGCGGGCAGGCCTGGAGGCCAGCCCGGCGGCCGAGATCTGGACCCTGCGCAGCGTGGCCGCCCAGCTCTCGGCCGCCTTCCCCGGGCGCGTGCACACGGTCGGCGACGGTGACGCGTTCTCGGCGGCCGGGTTCGACGTCACCGTGCACGGAGAGCTGCACGCGGTGATCCACCCCGACATCCCGAGGGTCACCAACGTCGGCTTCCTGGTGGACGGTTCGGTCTTCCACCCGGGCGACGCGCTCACCGTCCCCGAGCGTCCCGTGGACACCCTCCTGCTGCCGGTGATGGCCCCCTGGAACAAGATCTCCGAGGTCATCGACTACGTACGCGAGGTCAAGCCGCGCCGCGCGATCGACGTTCACGACGCCCTGCTCACGGACCTCGCGCGGCCGATCTACGACAACCAGATCGGCGCCCTCGGCGGTGCGGACCACGACCGGCTGGCCCCCGGAGGCGTCACGGAGCTCTGACCGCGGCGGGTTGCGCCGACTGTCAGTGGGAGCCGCTAGGTTTGAGGGCATGCGCATCGCCACCTGGAACGTCAATTCGATCACCGCCCGGCTGCCGAGGCTGCTGGCCTGGCTGGAGAGCACCGGCACCGACGTGCTGTGCATCCAGGAGACCAAGTGCACGGTCGAGCAGTTCCCCGCCGAAGCCCTGCGCGAGCTGGGGTACGAGTCCGCGGTCAACGCCACGGGCCGGTGGAACGGGGTCGCGCTGCTCTCCCGGGTCGGCCTCACCGACGTCGTCACCGGGCTGCCGGGCGGCCCGGAGTACGAGGGGGTGGAGGAGCCCCGCGCGATCTCCGCGACCTGCGGCCCGGTGCGCCTGTGGTCGGTCTACGTCCCCAACGGCCGGGAGGTCGAGCACGACCACTACGCGTACAAGCTGGCCTGGCTGGAGGCCCTGCGGAAGGCCGTCGCGGTGGACGCGGCGGGGACCCTGCCGTTCGCGGTCCTGGGCGACTTCAACGTGGCCCCGACCGACGAGGACGTCTGGGACCCGGCGCTCTTCGCGGGCGCCACGCATGTGACGCCCGCCGAGCGGGCCGCCCTTGCGGCCCTGGAGGGAGAGGGGCTGAGTGAGGTGCTGCCCCGCCCCCTCAAGTACGACCGCGCGTACACCTTCTGGGACTACCGGGAGCTGCGCTTCCCCAAGAACAAGGGCATGCGGATCGACCTGACCTACGGCAACCCCTCGTTCACGGCCGCGGTCAAGGACAGCTACGTCGACCGTGAGGAGCGCAAGGGCAAGGGCGCGTCCGACCATGCGCCGGTCGTGGTGGACCTCGACCTCTGACGGCTGCGACTGACAACCAAAGGTTGACGCGTGACGCAGCCTCTTCCCGTGACACCGTCCGTGCGCCTCGACGACCTGATCGAGGCCATCAAGAAGACCAACCCCGACGCACTGGAACAGCTCTCCGGCGCGGTCATCGCCGCCGACCACCTCGGCGATGTGGCCGACCACCTCATCGGCCACTTCGTCGACCAGGCTCGCCGCTCGGGCGCCTCCTGGACCGACATCGGCCGGAGTATGGGGGTCACCCGCCAGGCGGCCCAGAAGCGCTTCGTCACCAAGAAGGGCGAAGAAACCTCCGACCTGGACCCGAGCCAGGGCTTCGGTCGCTTCACCCAGCGCGCCCGGAACGTCGTCATGGCGTCCCACAACGAGGCCAAGGCCGCCGGCCACGCCGAAATCGTCCCGGCGCACCTGGCACTGGGGCTCCTCGCCGAACCGGAGGGCATCGCGGCCCGCGTCATCACGGGCCAGGGCGTCACGCCGGCCGCCCTGCGCAGGGCGGCGGAGGCCGCCCTGCCGACCCCCGCCGACGAGCTCCCCGAGCTGCTCCCGTACGACGCGGACTCGCGCAAGGTCCTGGAGCTGACGTTCCGCGAGGCACTGCGGCTCGGCCACAACTACGTGGGCACGGAGCACATCCTGCTGGCGCTGCTGGAGTTCGAGGACGGCTCGGGCCTGCTGAAGCGCCTCGGCCTGTCCAAGGAGGCGACCTCGGCGGCGGTCGAGTCGGCGGTGGCGGAAGCGGCCGCCGCGCTCTGGCACCAGAACTCCTGACGACCTGTTCGGGGGAGGGCGGCGGTCCGGGACCCGAGGCCGCCGCCCGGTCACCGGTGTCCGCTGTCCGGGGCTCAGTGAACCGAGAACCCGCCGTCCACGAAGAGCGCCTGCCCGGTGACGTACGCGGAGGAGGGCCCGGCCAGAAACACGGCGGCCCCCGCGAAGTCCTCGGCCAGCCCATTGCGCCCGACGAGGGTGCGGGCGGCGAGCGAGGCGACCTTCTCCGGGTCAGAGGCGAGCCGTTCGTTGAGCGGGGTCAGCACGAACCCCGGGACCAGGGTGTTGACGGTGACGCCGTACGGAGACCACGCCTCTGCCTGGGACCGGGCCAGCGACTCCAGCCCGCCCTTGGACACCCCGTAGGCCCCGCTCTTCACAAAGGCGCGGTGGGCCTGCTGTGAGCTGACATGGATGATCCGCCCGTACCCCCGCTCGGCCATCCCCGGCCCGAACCGCTGCCCCAGCAGGAAGGGCGCCTTGAGGTTCAGGGCCATGGTGGTGTCCCTGAAGTTTCCCCGTGATCTCGGACACTCGTTCGTTATGCCGCGAGGGTGTGTTGATGTCGCTGCCTGGTCTCGGCCGGGGTGAGGTAGCCGAAGGTCTTGTGCTTGCGTAGGCGGCGGCGGTTGTAGAAGGTCTCGATGAAGGTGAAGACCTCGGCGCGGGCGGTGGCCCGGTCGGGCCAGGTCCGAGTTCCGATCTCTTCCTTGAGCAGGGCCCAGAAACTCTCCGCCGCGGCGTTGTCGAAACATGATCCGGTGCGTCCGCAACTCTGCCGCAGCCCCAA